>NZ_JBBGYS010000013.1:0-130266 GCF_037479595.1 Pseudomonas sp. MYb541
TTCTTGGCAGCGCGGGTACGCTCGCCTTCGTCCAGGATCTTCTTACGCAGGCGGATCGACTTAGGCGTGACTTCGCACAGCTCGTCGTCCTGGATGAATTCCAGGGCCTGTTCCAGGGTGAAGCGAACAGGTGGGACCAGAGCGATGGTTTCGTCTTTGCCCGAAGCACGCATGTTGTCGAGCTTCTTGCCTTTGGTTGGGTTGACGCCCATGTCGTTGTCACGGCTGTTCAGACCAACGATCTGACCGTTGTAGATCTCTTGACCGTGTTCAACGAACAGCTTGCCACGCGCCTGGAGGGTTTCCAGGGAGTAGGTCAGTGCCTTGCCGGTTTCTACCGATACCAGAACACCGTTCTGACGGCCGGACATGTCGCCGGACTTCATGGTGTCGTAGCGATCGAAGATCGAGGTCAGGATGCCAGCACCGTTGGTCAGGGTCAGGAACTGGTTACGGAAACCGATCAGACCACGCGCAGGGATGTTGTATTCCAGACGCACACGGCCTTTGCCATCCGGCACCATGTTGGTCAGGTCGCCTTTACGCAGACCCATCTCTTCCATCACCTTGCCCTGGGATTCTTCCGGGGTGTCGATGGTGACGTTTTCGAACGGTTCCTGCTTCACGCCGTCAACCTGACGGATGATCACTTCTGGACGACCAACGCCCATTTCGAAGCCTTCGCGACGCATGGTTTCGATCAGTACCGAGAGGTGCAGCTCACCACGGCCGGATACCTTGAACTTGTCAGCCGAGTCGCCTTCTTCAACGCGCAGTGCAACGTTGTACAGCAGCTCTTTGTCCAGACGTTCCTTGATGTTACGGGAAGTCACGAACTTGCCTTCTTTACCGCAGAAAGGCGAGTCGTTTACCTGGAAGGTCATGGAAACGGTTGGCTCGTCAACGGTCAGAGGCTTCATCGCCTCGACGTTGTCTGGCTGGCACAGGGTGTCGGAGATGAACAGCGAGTCCATACCGCTTACGCACACGATGTCGCCGGCGAAAGCTTCTTCAACGTCGATACGGTGCAGACCGTGGTGACCCATCAGCTTCAGGATACGACCGTTACGCTTCTTGCCGTCGGCGCCGATTGCAACAACCGGGGTGTTCGGCTTGACGCTACCACGAGCGATACGGCCAACGCCGATAACACCCAGGAAGCTGTTGTAGTCCAGTGCCGAGATTTGCATCTGGAACGGGCCATCACGGTCAACTTTTGGAGCCGGTACGTTGTCGACGATCGACTGGTACAGCGGGGTCATGTCTTCAGCCATGTCGGTGTGTTCCAGACCGGCAATGCCGTTCAGGGCCGAGGCGTAGACGACTTTGAAGTCCAGCTGTTCTTCGGTAGCACCCAGGTTGTCGAACAGGTCGAAGATCTGGTCCAGAACCCAGTCCGGACGCGCGCCTGGACGGTCAACCTTGTTGATGCACACGATCGGACGCAGGCCGGCTTCGAAAGCCTTCTTGGTCACGAAACGGGTTTGCGGCATAGGGCCGTCTTGAGCGTCAACCAGCAGCAGAACGGAGTCAACCATCGACATTACGCGTTCTACTTCGCCGCCGAAGTCGGCGTGGCCCGGGGTATCCACGATGTTGATGTGGTAGCCGTTCCAGTTGATAGCGGTGTTTTTAGCCAGGATGGTAATACCGCGCTCTTTTTCCTGGTCGTTGGAGTCCATCACGCGCTCGTCGTTGAGCTCGTTGCGCTCCAGGGTGCCGGATTGACGCAGGAGTTTGTCTACCAGGGTGGTTTTACCATGGTCAACGTGAGCAATGATGGCGATGTTACGTAGATTTTCGATCACTTGTGTATCTCGATCAGAGGATTCGGTGTGCTGACAGGTCGTGGCAGCGATTAACAGTAGAGTCAGGCCTTGCCGTTACAGCTTGACGGCAGAGTCGGGGGGCCGGTGACGCAGGCCACAGGCAAACAGCCCCGGGCTCTTAGCTCGGTCGATAAACGCGCACATTGGCATGCCCCTCACTGAGCAAATGGTGGGCATGCAGGCGACTCATCACGCCTTTGTCGCAATACAGCAGGTACTGACGGCTGTTATCCAGTTCCTTGAAACGCGCGTTCAATGCATAAAACGGCAGCGTTTGTACGTCGATGCCAGGAATTTCCAGCGGCTCATCTTCAGCGGCATCCGGGTGACGGATGTCGACGACGATCTGGCCGGCCAGGGCTTCGCTGACTTCTTCGATCTTCACATCCTGGCCCAGTTCGTCGATCACGCGATCGATCGGGACCAGTTTGGCATTCTCGAGCGCACGCTCCAGAATCGCCATGTCGAATTCTTTCTCTTCATGCTCCACGCGATGACGCTTGGCGTGGGTCTTGGGGTTCACCGAGATGACCCCGCAGTACTCAGGCATGTGCTTGGCGAAGTCGGCGGTGCCGATTTCTTCTGCCAGGTCGATGATGTCCTGCTTGTGGCTGGCGATCAGTGGGCGCAACACCAGCTTCTCGGTGACGCAGTCGATGATCGACAGGTTTGGCAGCGTCTGGCTGGACACCTGGGAGATCGCCTCGCCGGTCACCAGCGCGTCGATCTGCAAGCGGTCGGCAATCTGCGACGCGGCGCGCAACATCATACGCTTCAATACCACGCCCATATGACCGTTATCGACTTTGCCGAGAATTTCGCCCAGCACTTCTTCGAACGGCACACTCACAAATAGCACGCGTTGGGAGCTGCCGTACTTCTTCCAGATAAAGTGCGCGACTTCCATCACGCCCAATTCGTGTGCACGCCCGCCCAGGTTAAAGAAGCAGAAGTGGCTCATCAGGCCACGGCGCATGATCTGGTAAGCGGCAACCGTGGAATCGAAACCACCGGACATCAAGACCAGGGTCTGTTCCAGGGCGCCCAACGGGTAGCCGCCGATACTGTTGTGCTGGCTGTGGATCACAAACAACCGTTGGTCGCGAATTTCCATGCGCACTTCAATTTGCGGCGCTTTCAGGGAAATTCCAGCTGCGCCGCACTCGCGACGCAGCTTGCTGCCGACGTATTTCTCGACATCCATGGAGCTGAAAGTGTGCTTGCCGGCACGCTTGCAGCGCACCGAAAAGATCTTGCCTTCAAGCTCACTGCCGTAGTGCTGTTTGCACTTCTCGGTGATGTCGTCGAAGTCGCCCAGCGGGTACTCATCCACCTGCAGGAAATGCGCGATGCCCGGCATGCAGCTCAGGCGCTCGGTCATGTCCTTCAAGGCTTTGGGCTCGGTGACACGGGTTTCCAGCTCGAGGTTGTCCCACACGCCGTTCACCACCACAGCCGGGTCCAGATCGCGGAGCACGGCACGGATGTTCTTGGCCAACTGACGGATGAAACGCGTCCGTACCGGTCGGCTCTTGATGGTGATCTCGGGGAAGACTTTAACGATTAATTTCATGGAAACAGCGCGCGCCGGGCCTGCTGAAAAAGGGGGGCGCGGATTATAGCGGAAATCGCTCAAGGTTTAACCAGTTAATATGCATCGCAAGCGCAACGCACTAAAGAGGTGCATTTATGCGCCTTTGCGCTACATTGCGGTGCGCTATTTTTGGGCGTTTGTCGCAATGCACCTTTATAGGGGCGTTTTTGGAGCAGAAAACCCATGTTGGCGCACTGGCATGCAATTTGCTCTCTTGTGAGGCAGGTTGCCATGGCGGACTATCCGCGCCGGCATCACCCACATTCTAAGGGCTAACTCCACTACCCCAGCCCGAAGCCACCCGGAGGACACTATGTCGAAGTCGGTTCAACTCATCAAAGATCATGACGTTAAATGGATTGATCTGCGCTTCACGGACACCAAAGGCACTCAGCACCACGTGACCATGCCGGCTCGCGACGCGCTGGATGAAGCTTTCTTCGAAGAAGGCAAAATGTTCGACGGTTCCTCCATCGCTGGCTGGAAAGGCATCGAAGCCTCCGACATGATCCTGATGCCGGACGACAGCACTGCCGTACTCGACCCGTTCACCGAAGAGCCGACCCTGATCCTGGTCTGCGACGTGATCGAGCCTTCGACCATGCAAGGCTACGACCGCGACCCACGTGCGATCGCCAAGCGTGCCGAGGAATACCTGAAGTCCACCGGTATCGGTGACACCGTATTCGTAGGCCCAGAGCCAGAATTCTTCATCTTCGACCAAGTGAAGTTCAAGTCCGACATCTCCGGTTCCATGTTCAAGATCTACTCCGAACAAGGCTCCTGGATGTCCGACCAAGACGTGGAAGGCGGCAACCATGGCCACCGTCCAGGTATCAAAGGTGGCTACTTCCCAGTTCCGCCGTTCGACCACGACCACGAAATCCGTACCTCCATGTGCAACGCCATGGAAGACATGGGCCTGGTCATCGAAGTGCACCACCACGAAGTGGCCACTGCCGGTCAGAACGAAATCGGTGTGAAGTTCAACACCCTGGTTGCCAAGGCTGACGAAGTACAGACCCTGAAGTACTGCGTACACAACACTGCAGTCGCTTACGGCCGTACCGCTACCTTCATGCCTAAGCCACTGTACGGCGATAACGGTTCGGGTATGCACGTTCACCTGTCCATCGCCAAAGATGGCAAGAACACCTTCGCTGGCGAAGGTTATGCCGGCCTGTCCGACACTGCCCTGTACTTCATCGGCGGTATCATCAAGCACGGTAAGGCCCTGAACGGCTTCACCAACCCGTCGACCAACTCCTACAAGCGTCTGGTCCCAGGTTTCGAAGCACCGGTCATGCTGGCCTACTCGGCGCGCAACCGTTCCGCTTCGATCCGTATTCCTTACGTGTCCAGCCCTCGCGCTCGTCGTATCGAAGCCCGCTTCCCGGATCCAGCAGCCAACCCGTACCTGGCCTTCGCTGCCCTGGTAATGGCCGGCCTGGACGGTATCCAGAACAAGATCCACCCAGGCGACGCCGCCGACAAAAACTTGTACGACCTGCCGCCTGAAGAGGCCAAAGAGATCCCACAAGTGTGCGGCAGCCTGAAAGAAGCCCTGGAAGAGCTGGACAAGGGCCGTGCGTTCCTGACCAAAGGCGGCGTGTTCAGCGACGACTTCATCGACGCTTACATCGGCCTGAAAAGCGAAGAAGAAATCAAGGTTCGCACCTTCGTACACCCACTGGAATACGAGCTGTACTACAGCTGCTGATCCGGTAGCGCTGCTTCCTTGAGAGCGGCGTGACGAAAAAGACCTCCTTCGGGAGGTCTTTTTTTTGCCTGACATAAAAGCCTGGCACCTTCACTATTGAGGCCTCGCCCAACCGCCCGACAAGGAAACCGACCTTGAACCTCCGAATCGCCTTTGCCCTGCTATTGATCAGCACCAACGCCTCTGCGGCGCCCGCCACGCTCGCCCCGCTGCTCAACAGCATCGCCGAACGCCTGGAGATCGCCGACCAGGTAGCCCTGAGCAAATGGGACAGCCACAAGCCGGTAGAGGACAAAAAGCGCGAACAGGAAGTGATCGCCAGCGTCGTCGCCCAGGCACCGAGCTACAAATTGGCGCCTGCCGCCGTCGAGCAGTTTTTCTCGGCGCAGATCGAGGCGAACAAACTGGTGCAGTACACCCATCTGTCAGACTGGCAGTTCCAGGGCAAGGCACCTGACGATCCGCGCCCGGACCTGGTGAAACAGATCCGCCCGCAGTTGGACGAATTGCAAAAACGCCTGCTGCAGCAATTGGCTGCCTTCACCCCGCAGCGCACCGATCCACAGTGCACACAATGGCTGGCCGAAGCCGTGCATGAGCCGCTGAACGATCCGCTGCGTCAACTGGCGATGATCCGTGCCACGGCCGAGCTCTGCGTTCGACCTACCTGATTTGAGGAACCGTCCTGCATCGTCACCTGGGCCGACAGCCATAGCCTGAGCGTTCACTCAATGAACAGGATGGAACCATGGACACCTTCAAGGGCTTGATCGCTGCTGCGGTAGGTTTGTCGTTGCTGGGCTGCGGCACGCAGGCAAAGGATGCGGCACAGATCGAGAAAGAGGTTTTGCTTGAACGCAGCGAGTCGTGGGATGGCACACCCTACAAAGCCTACCCCTCCGGCCCGCCGCAGCTCACGCTGATTCGCCTGAAGATCCCTGCGCGCACGCAACTGCCATGGCACACCCACCCCATGCCCAACGCCGCCTATATCGTTTCGGGTGAGTTGACCGTCGAGGCCCGCAGCAGTGGGGCTACGCGCACCTTGAGGCAAGGCCAAACCCTGGCCGAGATGGTGGGCACCGAGCATCGCGGCGTCACCGGAGACACCCCGGTGGAGCTTCTGGTGTTTTATGCGGGCACACCGGGCATGCCGCTGTCAGAGCAACACTGACCCCCACGGACCGTTTTCACCCGCTTTGAAAACGGTCCGCTTACTACTTCCTGAACAACCTTCACAAAACCGCACTATATTGGTGCGACAGACTGCACCCTACCCACCTTCCCAGCCCATTTTGGTTCGAAACTTCCCGAGCGAGCTGGCAGAACGCCACAGTTTCGCGCCTAAAACCCCCATTTCAGGGCTTGGACGCTTCTTTTCGGAGCCTTGGTTTGGTTTTTGCATTTTCCTTGTATCAGCGTGTGCCTCAAGCCCGCGCCTTGCTCCAAAAGAGGTCCTGATGACCATCAGCGATGCACTGCACCGATTGCTTCTCGACAACCTGACCACCGCGACCATCCTGCTCAATGACGACCTGCGTCTTGAGTACATGAACCCGGCGGCGGAGATGCTCCTGGCCATCAGCGGCCAGCGCAGCCATGGGCAGTTCATCAGCGAATTGTTCACCGAGTCGGCCGAAGCCTTGAGTTCGTTGCGCCAGGCGGTGGAGCAGGCGCACCCGTTCACCAAGCGCGAAGCGATGCTCACGGCGCTTACGGGCCAGACGCTGACCGTCGATTACGCCGTGACCCCGATCCTGAGCAACGGCGCCACCCTGCTGTTGCTGGAAGTGCATCCCCGCGACCGCCTGCTGCGCATCACCAAGGAGGAAGCGCAGCTGTCCAAGCAGGAGACCAGCAAGATGCTGGTGCGCGGGCTGGCCCATGAGATCAAGAACCCACTCGGCGGCATCCGTGGCGCGGCCCAATTGCTGGCCCGCGAGCTGCCGGACGAGAATCTCAAGGACTACACCAACGTCATCATCGAAGAGGCCGACCGCCTGCGTAACTTGGTGGACCGCATGCTCGGCTCCAACAAGCTGCCGTCGCTGGCGATGACCAACGTGCACGAAGTGCTGGAGCGTGTCTGCCAACTGGTCGAGGCGGAAAGCCAAGGCTGCATCACCTTGGTGCGCGACTACGACCCAAGCATTCCCGATGTATTGATCGACCGCGAACAGATGATCCAGGCGGTACTCAATATCGTGCGCAACGCCATGCAGGCCATCAGCAGCCAGAACGAGCTGCGCCTGGGCCGCATCAGCCTGCGCACCCGCGCCCTGCGCCAGTTCACCATCGGCCACGTGCGCCATCGCCTGGTGACCAAGGTCGAGATCATCGACAACGGTCCGGGCATTCCTGCGGAACTCCAGGAAACCATTTTCTTTCCCATGGTCAGTGGCCGCCCGGACGGTACCGGGCTGGGCCTGGCCATTACCCAGAACATCATCAGCCAGCATCAGGGCCTGATCGAATGTGAGAGCCATCCTGGCCACACCACCTTCTCGATCTTTCTGCCACTGGAACAAGGAGCCCCATCGACATGAGCCGTAGTGAAACTGTCTGGATCGTCGATGACGACCGTTCTATCCGCTGGGTCCTCGAGAAAGCCTTGCAACAGGAAGGTATGACTACCCAGAGCTTCGACAGCGCCGACGGCGTGATGAGCCGCCTGGCGCGCCAGCAGCCCGACGTGATCATCTCCGACATCCGCATGCCCGGCGCCAGTGGCCTGGACCTGCTGGCGCGCATCCGCGAACAGCACCCGCGCCTGCCGGTGATCATCATGACCGCGCACTCGGACCTGGACAGCGCTGTCGCATCCTATCAGGGCGGTGCCTTTGAATACCTGCCCAAGCCGTTCGACGTGGACGAGGCGGTGGCGCTGGTCAAGCGCGCCAACCAGCACGCCCAGGAACAGCAGAACCAGGAAGCCCCGCCGGCCCTGACCCGTACCCCGGAAATCATCGGCGAAGCGCCGGCGATGCAGGAAGTGTTTCGCGCCATCGGGCGCTTGAGCCATTCCAACATCACCGTGCTGATCAACGGCGAATCGGGCACCGGTAAAGAACTGGTCGCCCATGCACTGCACCGCCACAGCCCACGGGCGGCCTCGCCGTTCATTGCGCTGAACATGGCGGCGATTCCCAAGGACCTGATGGAGTCCGAGCTGTTCGGCCATGAAAAAGGCGCGTTCACTGGCGCAGCCAACCTGCGCCGCGGCCGCTTTGAACAGGCGGACGGCGGCACGCTGTTCCTCGATGAAATCGGCGACATGCCGGCCGACACCCAAACCCGCTTGCTGCGGGTGCTGGCGGACGGTGAGTTCTATCGCGTGGGCGGGCACACGCCGGTCAAGGTGGATGTGCGCATCATTGCGGCGACCCACCAGAATCTGGAAACCCTGGTCCACGCGGGTAAATTCCGTGAGGACTTGTTCCATCGCCTCAACGTAATCCGCATTCACATTCCTCGGATGTCAGACCGTCGCGAAGACATTCCGACCCTGGCCCGCCATTTCCTCAGCCGCGCTGCCCAGGAGCTGGCGGTCGAGCCGAAACTGCTGAAAAGCGAGACCGAGGAATACCTGAAGAACCTGCCGTGGCCGGGCAACGTGCGCCAATTGGAGAACACCTGCCGCTGGATCACGGTGATGGCGTCCGGACGCGAAGTGCACATCAGCGACCTGCCGCCGGAGCTGCTGAGCCTGCCGCAGGACTCCGCCCCTGTGACCAACTGGGAGCAGGCTTTGCGCCAATGGGCCGACCAGGCACTGGCACGCGGTCAGTCGAACCTGCTAGACAGCGCCGTGCCGGCGTTCGAGCGGATCATGATCGAAACCGCCCTCAAGCACACCGCTGGCCGCCGTCGCGACGCCGCCGTGCTGCTGGGCTGGGGCCGCAATACCTTGACCCGCAAGATCAAGGAATTGGGGATGAAGGTCGACGGTGGTGATGACGATGAAGGTGATGAGGGCTAAACCCAACTTCTGAATCGCTGAAAATCTAATGTGGGAGCCGGGCTTGCCCGCGATGGCGGAGCGTCAGTCACCGAAAAGGTTGGCTGATACACCGCCATCGCAGGCAAGCCAGCTCCCACATTTGTTTTGTGCTGAGCCAAAGACTGTGCACTGCTTCAATGCACCATGAACCGGCATTGGGCATGGATCCAATGCTCGAAACCTCAGACGCACAGATATAAAGATAAACACCGAAAACACCAAAGCCCCGTATTCCGGGGCTTTGCGCTTTCTGTATAAATTTTTTGGCACACTTTGGCGACTCTGGCACGCGCCCTGCAACAACCCTTGCACTACCCAGTTTCGGGGACCTTGGTACAGGCAGGCCGAGAATCCCCTCTTTACACCCGGCGTGCTTGATGCGAACAGCGTCGCGCTCCACACCGCTTTGGGGAACCTCGGTACAGGCAGGCCGGGGATTCCCTCTTTAACACTGAAGCCCTCACGGCTTCACCCCGTTTTGGGAGCCCTGGTACAGGCAGGCCGGGAACTCCCTCTTTTATTGCTCTTGGAGATGGATCTCCAGCCGCCAGCGGCCGTCAGCCTCCTCTCCTTTCCATTCCCCACGCAACGGCCGAGCCGCCACCAGGTTTAACAACAGGCCGCCGTCGGTCTTGCGCACGCGCCAGTTCACATCCTTTTCATTGACCTTGAGTTGCCCACTGGCTGCCTTGCCTTGCGCGTCGAACAGCAGCGCCACGGTGCCGTCGATATGCTCGCCGTGCAGCTTGGGTTCGCTGTTGAACCACACCACCACGCCGTCCGCCGCGGTCTCGACCTGTTGCAATTCGACCGGGTCCGGGGTGGTCAGTCGGCCGATCATCAGGCCCACCATCAAGCCAACAATTGCCAAAGAGCCCATGACCCGCGGCATAAGCTTCGGCCTTGGGTCCTCTTCGGGGGTAGAATGCAGCGCATCTTTGCCTTCGGAGCCGTGCATGTTTCACGTCATCCTTTTTCAACCAGAAATTCCGCCGAATACCGGCAACGTTATCAGGCTGTGCGCCAACAGTGGCTGCCACCTGCATTTGATCGAGCCTTTGGGCTTCGACATGGACGACAAGCGCCTGCGCCGTGCCGGTTTGGACTACCACGAGTACGCCACGCTCAAGCGCCACGCCGACCTGGCCAGCTGCCTGGAAAGCCTGGGGCACCCGCGGCTGTTCGCGTTCACCACCAAGGGCTCGCAGCCGTTCCATGATGTCAGCTTTGCCGAAGGCGACGCCTTCCTGTTCGGCCCGGAAAGCCGGGGCCTGCCGGCCGAGGTGCTTGACGCCCTGCCCGATGGCCATCGCCTGCGTTTGCCGATGCGCGAGGGCTGCCGCAGCCTGAACCTGTCCAACACCGTGGCCGTTGCCGTCTACGAAGGCTGGCGCCAACTCGGCTTCAAATAACACACATAACAAATGTGGGAGGGGGCTTGCCCCCGATGACGGAGTGCCAGTCGACATCTATGTGACTGATACGCCGCTATCGGGGGCAAGCCCCCTCCCACATTTTTACCACGTCGACTTATTGAACCGTCGACGAACCTTCCTGTTGCATGCGCTGCAGCTCTTGGGCGTACAGGGCATCGAAGTTCACCGGAGCCAGCATCAGCGCAGGGAACGAGCCACGGGTGACCAGGCTGTCCAGGGTCTCACGGGCATACGGGAACAGGATGTTCGGGCAGAACGCGCCCAGGGTGTGGCTCATGGACGCTTCGTCCAGGCCCTGGATCAGGAAGATACCGGCCTGTTGCACTTCAGCGATGAAGGCCACTTCTTCGCCGTTCTTGACGGTCACAGACAGGGTCAGCACCACTTCGTGGAAGTCGCCTTCCAGGGCTTTTTGGCGGGTGTTCAGGTCCAACGCAACGCTTGGGGTCCATTCCTGGCGGAAGATGGCCGGGCTTTTCGGCGCTTCGAACGACAGGTCACGCACGTAGATGCGCTGCAGCGAGAACTGTGGCGCTTGGGCTTCTGCAGCTTCGGTGTTCTGTTGGTCAGTCATCGCAGATCCTTGTGATCTTGGGGTCTTTTAGGGTTTAGGAGTCAGACGAGCAGCAGCGCATCGAGTTTACCGGCGCGCTCAAGGGCGAACAGGTCGTCGCAACCACCGATGTGCTTGGCGCCGATCCAGATCTGCGGCACGGACGTGCGCCCCGCCTTCTGGGCCATTTCGGCGCGCACCTGGGGTTTGCCGTCGACCTTGATTTCTTCGAAGGCAACGCCCTTTTTCTCAAGCAGGGCCTTGGCCCGCATGCAGTAAGGGCACCAATCGCTGGAATACACGACAACCTGGCTCATATCACTTCACCAGCGGCAGGTTATCGGCGCGCCAACTGCTGATGCCACCGGACAGCTTGGCAGCGGTGAAACCGGTCTTGAGCATTTCGCGGGCGTGGGTGCCGGCGTGCTGGCCTTGGGCGTCGACCAGGATGATGGTCTTGGACTTGTGCTTTTCCAGCTCGGCCAGGCGCGCGATCAGCTTGTCCTGCGGAATGTTCAGGGCACCGACGATGTGGCCGGCGGCGAAATCCTTGGCTGGGCGGATGTCCACGACAACGGCCTCGTCCTTGTTGACCAGCGCGGTCAGCTCCGCCGTGCTCAGGCTGCGGCCACCGCGGCTCAATTCGTGAGCGATCAGCAGCGCCAGCAGGATGACGAAGGCACCCACAAGCAGATAGTGGGCAGTGGCAAATGCAATCAGGTGATCAACCATCAAGGAGGTTCCAGGGCGTTAAAATGGCGGTAAGTATACACAGCCGTCAGGGGGGGCCAACCCCCGTAAAGCGGTGACGTGGTCGGAACTTCGCTTTAAACTGCCACTCCCTTTTCAATTGTCTTCCTTTATTACCGCCGCGAGAGGATCTATGACTACTACGCCTAAACCTTTGGTCCTGATAATTCTCGATGGCTTCGGACACAGTGAAAGCCACCACGACAACGCGGTATACGCGGCCAAGAAGCCGGTACTCGACCGCCTGACCGCCACCGTACCCAACGGCCTGATCTCCGGCTCGGGCATGGATGTGGGCTTGCCGGACGGCCAGATGGGCAACTCGGAAGTCGGCCACATGAACCTCGGCGCCGGACGAGTGGTATATCAAGACTTCACCCGTGTGACCAAAGCGATCCGCGATGGCGAGTTCTTCGAGAACCCAACCATCTGCGCCGCGGTAGATAAAGCAGTAGCCGCTGGCAAGGCCGTGCACTTCATGGGCCTGCTGTCCGATGGCGGCGTCCACAGCCACCAGGATCACTTGGTCGCCATGGCCGAACTGGCCTTCAAGCGCGGCGCCGACAAGATCTACCTGCACGCCTTCCTCGACGGCCGTGACACCCCGCCAAAAAGCGCGCAGTCGTCCATCGAACTGCTCGATGCCACTTTCGCCGCCCTCGGCAAAGGCCGCATCGCCAGCCTGGTGGGCCGTTACTTCGCCATGGACCGCGACAACCGCTGGGACCGCGTCGCCCAGGCCTACAACCTGATCGTCGACGGCCAGGCTGAATTCCACGCCGCCACCGCCCAGGAAGGCCTGGAAGCCGCCTACGCCCGTGGCGAGAGCGATGAATTCGTCAAAGCCACCACGATTGGTGAGCCGGTGAAAGTAGAAGACGGCGACGCCGTAGTGTTCATGAACTTCCGCGCCGACCGCGCCCGCGAGCTGAGCCGCGTGTTTGTCGAAGACGGTTTCAAGGAGTTCGAACGCGCCCGCCAGCCGAAAGTGCAGTACGTGGGCCTGACCCAGTACGCCGCCAGCATCCCGGCCCCCGCCGCCTTTGCAGCAGGCACCTTGGATAACGTGCTGGGCGACTACCTGGCAAAAAACGGCAAGACCCAACTGCGCATTGCCGAAACCGAAAAATACGCCCACGTGACCTTCTTCTTCTCCGGCGGCCGCGAAGAGCCGTTCCCGGGCGAAGAACGCATCCTGATCCCATCGCCAAAGGTCGCCACCTACGACCTGCAGCCGGAAATGAGCGCACCGGAAGTCACCGACAAGATCGTCGACGCCATCGAACACCAGCGTTACGACGTGATCGTGGTCAACTACGCCAACGGCGACATGGTCGGCCACAGCGGCAACCTGGAAGCCGCAACCAAGGCCGTGGAATGCCTGGACCTGTGCGTCGGCCGCATCGTCGATGCCCTGGAAAAGGTCGGCGGCGAAGCACTGATCACTGCAGACCACGGCAACTGCGAGCAGATGTCCGACGAATCCACCGGCCAGGCTCACACCGCTCACACCACCGAACCGGTACCGTTCATCTATGTCGGCAAGCGTGATTTCAAGGTGCGTGATGGCGGCGTGCTGGCGGATGTGGCGCCAACCATGCTGAAACTGATGGGGCTGGAGAAACCGGTGGAGATGACGGGGACTTCGATATTGGTTTAAACCTCTAAACCAACCGATTAAATCGCCCTAAACGGCTTTTTATGACGAACGCCTCAAAGCAGTTGGCTTTGAGGCGTTTTTTTTGCTGCGCTTGGCGGGCATACTAGGCCGTCCATTTCCCTGGTGTCGCCCGCCTCTATGCTTCGCGCCTTGATTACCCTTGCTCTTGTCTGCCTGCTCCAACCGGCGTTTGCCGATGAGCGCGCACAAACCCAACAACAGTTGGACGCTACGCGTCAGGACATTACCGAGCTGAAAAAACTGCTCGGCAAGCTCCAGGAAGAGAAATCCGGGGTGCAGAAAGACCTGCGCGGCACGGAAACCGAGATGGGCAAGCTGGAAAAGCAGGTCCAGGAGTTGCAAAAAGAATTAAAGAAGAGCGAGTCGGAACTGGAGCGACTCGACGCTGAGAAAAAAAAACTCCAGAGCGCACGCGTTGAACAGCAACGCCTGATCGCGATCCAGGCCCGTGCCGCCTACCAGAACGGCCGCCAGGAATACCTCAAACTGCTGCTCAACCAGCAGAATCCTGAGAAATTCGCGCGCACCCTGACCTACTACGACTACCTGAGCAAGGCCCGCCTGGAGCAACTGAAAAGCTTCAATGAGACCCTGCGCCAGTTGGTCAACGTCGAACAGGAAATCGGCAACCAGCAATCCCAGCTGCAAGACCAGAAAGTCGCCCTCGACACCCAGCGCAACGAATTGGACAAGGTCCGCAAGGAACGCCAACTGGCCTTGGCCAAACTCAATGACGACGTAAAGGCCCGTGACGCCAAGCTGCAGGCCCGCGAGCAGGACCAGGCCGACCTGGCCAAAGTGCTCAAGACCATCGAAGAAACCCTGGCCCGCCAGGCACGCGAGGCCGAAGAAGCGCGGCAGAAAGCGCTGATCGCCCAGCAGGAAGCCGAAAAAAAGCGTCAGCGTGAAGCTGAGCTGGCTGCCAGCTCGGACGCTCCGGCCCCGCGTAAACCGGCACATGCAGCCCCTGGCCCGCTGGTTTCCAGCGCCGGTGAGAACTTCGGCGGCCCTTTTGCTTCAGCTCGCGGCAAACTTCCATGGCCCGTTGATGGTCGATTACTGGCACGCTTTGGGGAAACCCGCGGCGATGACACCCGCGCGAAGTGGGATGGCGTGATGATCAGCGCCTCCGCCGGCAGCCAGGTGCACGCCGTCCACGGTGGGCGCGTAGTGTTTGCCGATTGGCTGCGCGGCGCCGGTTTGTTGGTGATTCTTGACCACGGTAATGGCTATTTGAGCCTTTACGGCCACAATCAGACTTTACTCAAGTCGGCAGGTGACGTTGTAAAAGCCGGTGAATCCATCTCCACTGTCGGTAACAGTGGTGGCCAGGACACGCCGGCGCTGTACTTCGCTATTCGTCAGCAGGGTCGCCCGAGCGATCCTGCACAATGGTGCCGTTCCCAAGGATAGGGCTGCATCTACATTAGGAGTTCGTTCGACATGCTGCATTTGTCCCGCCTCACTTCGCTGGCCCTGACGATCGCCCTGGTGATCGGCGCGCCTCTGGCATTTGCCGACCAGGCTGCACCCGCCACAGCCGCGACCTCTGCCGCAACCACTAAGGCGCCGTTGCCGCTGGACGAGCTGCGCACCTTTGCCGAGGTCATGGACCGGATCAAAGCCGCCTATGTCGAACCCGTAGATGACAAGACCCTGCTGGAAAATGCCATCAAGGGCATGCTCAGCAACCTCGACCCGCACTCCGCCTACCTGGGCCCGGAAGATTTCGCCGAGCTGCAGGAAAGCACCAGCGGTGAGTTCGGCGGGCTGGGTATTGAAGTCGGTTCCGAAGACGGCAACGTCAAGGTGGTCTCGCCGATCGATGACACTCCGGCGTCCAAGGCCGGCATCCAGGCCGGCGACTTCATCGTGAAGATCAACGGCCAGCCGACCCGTGGCCAGACCATGACCGAAGCCGTCGACAAGATGCGCGGCAAGATCGGCCAGAAAATCACCCTGACCCTGGTACGCGACGGCGGCAACCCGTTCGACGTGACGCTGACCCGCGCGACCATTGTGGTCAAGAGCGTGAAGAGCCAGCTGCTGGAGTCGGGCTACGGTTACATCCGCATCACCCAGTTCCAGGTCAAGACCGGCGACGAAGTGGCCAAGGCCCTGGCCAAGCTGCGCAAGGACAACGGCAAGAAGCTCAACGGCATCGTGCTCGACCTGCGTAACAACCCAGGCGGCGTGCTGCAGTCGGCGGTGGAAGTGGTCGACCACTTCATCACCAAGGGCCTGATCGTCTACACCAAGGGCCGTATTGCCAACTCCGAACTGCGCTTCTCGGCTACCGGCAACGACCTCAGCGAAAACGTGCCATTGGCCGTGCTGATCAACGGCGGCAGCGCCTCGGCCTCGGAGATCGTCGCCGGCGCCCTGCAAGACCAGAAACGCGGTGTATTGATGGGTACCACCAGCTTCGGCAAGGGCTCGGTACAAACCGTGCTGCCGCTGAACAACGAGCGCGCGCTGAAAATCACCACCGCACTGTACTACACGCCGAACGGTCGCTCGATCCAGGCCCAGGGCATCGTGCCGGACATCGAGGTGCGCAAGGCCAAGATCACCAACGAGATCGACAGCGAGTACTACAAAGAGGCAGACCTGCAAGGTCACTTGGGCAATGGCAACGGTGGCGCCGACCAGCCAACCGGCAGCAGCAAGAAAGCCAAGCCGATGCCGCAGGATGACGACTACCAATTGGCCCAGGCGTTGAGCCTGCTCAAAGGCCTGAGCATCACACGCAGCCGTTGATATGCGCTTTGCCCTGATCATCGCTGTGCTGTGCAGCCTGGCCGGGGTCGCCCAAGCGACCTCAGCCGGCGAGCCTCACAAAGCCTACCTGACGCTCATCATCGACGACCTCGGGCAAAACCTGCCCCGGGACCGTCGCGTGCTGGCCCTGCCTGGGCCTGTCACGACGGCGATCATGCCCGACACGCCCCACGCCGCCGAATTTGCCCGCGAAGCTCACAAGGCCGGCAAGATCGTGATCCTGCACATGCCCATGGACCCAGCCACCGGTCCGTTCGCCTGGCACCCCGAGTTGACCATCGAAGAACTGGGCAAGCGCCTGGACGCCGCTTTCAAGGCAGTGCCCTACACCGCCGGCATCAACAACCACATGGGCAGCCGCATGACCGCACAACCGGCTGCCATGGCCTGGCTGATGGCCGAGCTGCAACGGTGCAACAAGTTCTTTGTCGACAGCCGCACCAGCGCACAGACCGTCGCGGCGGCCGAAGCGCAGAAGATCGGCCTGGCCCACGTCTCGCGGGATGTGTTCCTGGATGACGAGCGCACCGAAGCAGCGATCACTACGCAATTGCAGACCGCAATCAAACTGGCGCACAAGCAGGGTTCAGCGGTGATGATCGGCCACCCTTATCCACAAACCCTGGCGGTGCTGGAGCGCGAGCTGCCCAAGCTCAAGGCCCAGGGCGTCGACTGGATTGATATCAAGTTGATGATCAGCGTGCGCAGCAATCGCGCCATGGCCGGTCACGGCAAAGATGGCATCTATCGCTAGATAGTTACCACTCACGCAGTTCCATATTCCCGAATAGTGCGCGTACATGTGGCAAGAACGCCACGTCACGACAGTGCACTTTTGGCATCGGGAAAACCTATGGAACCGCTTAAGTACAAAGACCTGCTGATCAGCTTCACCACGGAATTCACCCAACTTTGGAATGACAAAGGCACTCGCGCCAAGCAGGCCGTGACCTTTTGGCGACCGAGCACGAGCACCGACCACCTGACCCCGTTTTATTCCCTGGGCGACGTGGCGGTGGGTGACTACCAAAATATCAACCAGCACAAAATCGTCGCGGTAGTCAGCGAAGTGGACAAGGACAACGGCACGGCACTGCGCATGCCCGATGATTTCGAGTTGGTCTGGAAGCATTCGGGGCCAAGGGTAACGACTGCCTGCTCGGTCTGGCGGCCGATTGCACCCAATGGGTATGTGGCGATGGGGCTGGTGTGCGGTGTTGGCAATGACAAGCCGCCGCGCAGCACCCTGCGCTGTATCCGCGAAGATCTCGTGGTCGAATCCCAGGCTGATGCCTTGATCTGGAACGACAAGGGCAGTGGCGCTCTCACATCCTTCAGCGCCTGGACGGTTGCTCCCCCGCTGGCCTCTCCCGGAGAGGCGCTGCTTGCCCCCGGCACCTTTGCCGGGGCAGGTTCCTATACAAAACCGCGTTTACAACCAACGGCTTACGCCCTACGTATTGCGCTGACACTGCATTATCCCGCCTTACCGCCGGAGCCGGCACACTGGCGTCCAGGGCCGGAGAGTGCACCCAGCGCTTATGAACTGCCATGGTTTACGGTAAAGGACGCTGAACTGAGCCCCGTGGAGCAACTGCAAAGCTCCCCGATCTACCGGCTGGAGAGGACCGACCAGCATGCCTTATTCGCCAGCGAGCGCAACGAAACAGACAGCAGCAAAATCGTCAATTGGCAGAGTCCAAAGGGGGAAAGCTATAATTATTCATTGCAACTCAAGACCCTGACCGGTATCGAGATATCCGGTGAATGGGCCGCGAATACCCCAGCATCCGCACTGAGTTTCTCTGCCAGGCTCGACAGCGAGTTCACCCACGGCTCATCGACTCACGGCTGGGGAAATCTGACCATAGCGGAGGTCATCGTCCATGTGCCCGCCAACCAATATGTCGATGCCTACATCACCAAGAGCAACTACACGTTGCTACGAAAGGACGGTAGCCAGTCAGGTCCCGAGCTGGGCTACTTCAGCGAGGTGAAGCTGCACTTTCACGAGCCTGCCGAACAGGTGCCCGCCGAGACTCTGGAACCCGAGGCCTTGCCACCTGCCGCTGAAACCACCTTAGAGGTAGCGACCCATGATGTCAGCGACAACGCCTTCGTCCCGTAACTGATCCAGGGCCGCCTGTAGCTTGGCCACCAGTTCATCCGACACGTTCTTGTTCAGTGCCAGGTACAGCTCGGCACTGTTGAAGCGCAGCACGGTCTTGAGCCCGGTCACGCCCACCTGGCGCGCCAGGTAGCGGCCCGCGGGATCTCCGGTAGCCCACAGGTCGATCTGGCCATCCAGCAGTTTTTGCGCGTTGTCTTGATCGCGCAGAACCACCATTGGCTTGAGACCCTGTTTTTCAAGGGTCTCGGCAATGGCATCGCCTTTGTAGGCGCCGATCTTGTAGCGGCGCGCCTGTTCGAGGTCGTCGAGCTGGATCTTGCTGTCAGCCTTGGCCAGCAGCACCCAATCGTCCGGGCCGATGGGGCCGACCCATTTGAACAGGGCTTCGCGGTCCGGTAGGCGGGCCATCACGAACACGCCATAACCCGGTTTTTCCAGGGCGAGCTTGTAGATGCGCTCCCAAGGAAATCGCAGGGTGAGGTTGTAGGAAATGCCGGCGCGCTTGAAGGTTTCGCGCACGATGTCCACGGCGATGCCTTCGATGTTGTCTTCCTTGGCGAAGTTCTTGCCGTTTTTCGCCATGTTGTACGGCGGGAAGTTTTCCGTCAGCAGCACCAGGGAAGTGTCAGACAGCTCCTCGGCGTGGGCTGGGCCCGCCAAAAGGATGGACGTACTGGCGAGGGCAAGCAGAAGATGTCTGAACATGAAGGGCGACCGGAATCCATGGCAAGCGCAAAGAGTGCCGCGCACTTGCCATGGTGTCCAGCAGCATTCAGCGAACGACGATACCGCGCGCCGCCATGTAGGCTTTTGCCTCGGGAACGGTGTATTCGCCAAAGTGGAAAATACTCGCCGCCAGCACCGCACTGGCGTGGCCTTCGATCACGCCATCAGCCAAATGCTGCAGGTTGCCGACGCCACCGGAGGCGATCACTGGGATGCCCAAGGCGTCGCTGATAGCGCGGGTTACGCCCAAGTCGAAGCCGTTTTTCATGCCGTCCTGGTCCATGCTGGTCAGCAGGATTTCACCCGCGCCCAGGCCTTCCATCTTCATCGCCCACTCCACCGCATCCAGGCCGGTCGGCTTGCGCCCGCCGTGGGTGAAGATCTCCCAACGCGGGGTTTCGCCCGGGCCAGAGACTTTCTTGGCGTCGATGGCAACCACGATGCATTGCGAACCGAAGTGTTGCGCGGCTTCGCCGACGAACTCCGGGTTGAACACGGCGGCGGTATTGATCGAGACCTTGTCCGCGCCGGCATTGAGCAGGTTGCGGATGTCTTGCACGGTACGCACGCCACCGCCCACGGTCAGCGGGATGAACACCTGGCTGGCCATGCGCTCGACGGTATGCAGCGTGGTGTCACGGCCGTCGACGCTGGCGGTGATGTCGAGAAAGGTAATCTCGTCGGCACCTTGCTCATCGTAGCGACGGGCGATTTCCACCGGGTCGCCGGCGTCACGGATGTTCTCGAACTTGACGCCCTTGACCACGCGACCGTTGTCGACGTCCAGGCAAGGGATGATGCGTTTGGCCAGCGCCATGGTCAGTCCTCAGCCGTTGTAGGCGTCGCAGTAAGCCTGGGCTTCGGCAACGTCCAGAGTACCTTCGTAGATCGCACGGCCAGTGATTGCGCCGATGATACCGGGGGCCTTGGCGTCCAGCAGCGACTTGATGTCGCCCAGGTTGTGGATACCACCGGAAGCGATCACCGGGATCTTGGTCGCAGCAGCCAGCGCGGCGGTAAACGGCACGTTGCAGCCCTGCATCATGCCGTCTTTGGCGATGTCGGTATAAACGATGGCAGAAACACCGTCAGCTTCGAACTGCTTGGCCAGGTCGATGACCTGCACGGTGCTGATCTCAGCCCAGCCGTCGGTGGCGACGAAGCCATCCTTGGCGTCCAGGCCCACGATCACTTTGCCAGGGAATGCGCGGCAGGCTTCGGCAACGAACGCAGGGTCCTTCACGGCCTTGGTGCCAATGATCACGTAGCTCACGCCGGCCTTGACGTAGTGCTCGATGGTTTCCAGTGAGCGGATTCCGCCGCCGATCTGGATCGGCAGGTTCGGGTAGCGCTTGGCGATCGCGGTGACCACTTCGCCATTGACCGGCTGACCTTCGAAGGCGCCGTTCAAGTCCACCAGATGCAGACGACGGCAGCCCCCTTCTACCCATTTGGCAGCCATGCTCACCGGGTCATCGGAGAACACGGTGGAGTCTTCCATGCGGCCTTGGCGCAGACGGACGCAGGCGCCGTCCTTGAGATCGATAGCGGGGATAATCAGCATCTGGCAAACCTTATTCGATATTCAGCAATGCTTGGGAAATCAGGGTTTCTCAAGCGACCACAGGTCGCTTTCGATGCTTTCGAACCTTTCTTTAAGGAGCGTCTGCGTATCGAAAATCGCCCTGTTGTAATAGTGCGGAGCCACTTCGGTGGTGAACAGCTCAAGAATCTCGGCGACCTCGAACGAGCCCAATTTAAGCTCGAAGCGGTCCTCCATGAAGCGCTTGATCTTGAGGGTGGCCTCACTCTCCTGCTCGGGCGTGAGGTTCAAGATCGGCGGCTTCGGCTTCCTGGCCATTTACCAGCGCCCGTCCCAAGCGGCGAAGTTCTGCAGCAATTGCAGGCCATGGGTATGGCTCTTCTCCGGGTGGAACTGCACGGCAAAGCGCGAACCTTCGGCTAGCGCGGCGGCGAAGTCGACGCCGTAGTGCCCGCCACCCACCACCTGGCCCGGCTTACCGGCGGCGATGTAGTAGCTGTGCACGAAGTAGAAGCGCGCCATGTCCGGCACTTCGTGCCACAGCGGGTGATCCACGGTCTGGCGGACTTCGTTCCAGCCCATGTGCGGGACTTTCAGGTGTTCGCCGTCTTCATGCAGGTCTTTGCCGAAGAACTTCACCTGGCCCGGGAACAGACCGATGCAGTCGACGCCGTCGTTCTCTTCACTGCTGTCGAGCAAGGCTTGCATGCCCACGCAGATGCCGAGAAACGGACGATCCTGGCTGACTTCGCGCACTAGGCTGTCAAAGCCCAGGCGGCGGATTTCGGCCATGCAATCGCGAATCGCACCGACACCGGGAAACACCACCCGGTCAGCTTCGCGAATCACGCTGGCATCGCTGGTGATCAGCACCTTGCCGGCCCCTACGTGTTCGAGGGCCTTGGCCACCGAGTGCAGGTTACCCATGCCGTAATCGATAACCGCGACCGTCTGCATTACAGGACGCCCTTGGTCGAGGGCATTTGCCCGGCCATGCGGTCGTCCAGCTCCACGGCCATGCGCAGCGCGCGGCCAAAAGCCTTGAACACGGTTTCGATCTGGTGGTGGGTATTGGTGCCGCGCAGATTGTCGATGTGCAGGCTGACGAGTGCGTGGTTGACGAAACCCTGGAAGAATTCCTGGAACAGGTCGACGTCAAAGCCGCGGCCCACATTGGCACGGGTGTACGGCACATGCATCTGCAAGCCTGGGCGGCCGGAGAAGTCGATCACCACGCGCGACAGCGCTTCGTCCAGCGGGACATAGGCGTGGCCGTAGCGACGGATGCCTTTTTTGTCGCCGATGGCCTTGGCAAATGCCTGGCCGAGGGTGATGCCCACGTCTTCCACCATGTGGTGGTCGTCGATGTGCAGGTCGCCCTTGCCTTCGATATCCAGGTCGATCAGCCCGTGACGGGCGATCTGGTCCAGCATGTGCTCAAGAAAAGGTACACCGATATCAAATCGGGCCTTTCCGGTGCCATCCAGGTTGATCGAGGCTTTGATCTGGGTTTCCAGAGTGTCGCGCTCGACGGACGCCTTACGTTCGGCCATCACCAGCTCCGCAAAATCATTGGGCGAAAAAGGCAGCCATTATAGGGGCGCGGGCGCTAAACAGAAACATCGAAGGGGATAAGACTGATGGAGTGTCGGGGATAGACATGTGCATACATGTGAGAACCAGCTTTTGTGGAGCTGGCTTGCCTGCGATGCAGGCACCTCGGCTTTTCAGTTGCACCGAGGTGATGCCATCGCGGGCAAGCCCGGCTCCCACAGGAACCGCGCCCACAAAATTTTTGCGGTGTTAGTGGAACAGGACTGCGGTCTTCTGCAGGGTCACCCACACACCCCACGCCAACGGAATACCCACCACCAGCCAGGCGGCAATCGCCAACGGCACGGTGCCAGGAGCAGCTTTCCACTCCAGGGAAGTAGTCGCGTCCGCGCCTTTGTCGTGGCCCAGCGCCTGTTCGGCGGCCAATTCAGCGTCGGTCATGAAGTACTTGTCGGCCACCGGACGAACCAGCAGGTTGCAGATGAAACCCAACACCAGCAGGCCGGCGAGGATGTACAACGTGATGTCGTAGGCCGCGGCGCGTTCAACGCCGATGCTCAGCTGGTATTCGCGAAGGTAGTTCACCAGTACCGGGCCCAGCACGCCAGCTGCAGCCCAGGCAGTCAGCAGGCGACCATGGATTGCACCGACCATTTGCGTACCGAACAGGTCGGCCAGGTAGGCCGGAACGGTCGCAAAACCACCGCCGTACATCGACAGGATGATGCAGAACGCCGCCACGAACAGCGCCACGTTGCCCAGGTGACCCAGGTTCGGGATCAGCGCGTACAAGGCAAAGCCCAGCGCGAAGAACACGAAGTAGGTGTTTTTACGGCCCAGGTAGTCGGAGAACGACGCCCAGAAGAACCGGCCACCGATGTTGAACAGGCTCAACAGACCGGTGAAACCCGCCGCAATGGCTGCGATGGAAGCCAATTGGCCCGCATCCAGTTGGCCGAACGGCACATCCACACCCAGCAGCTTGCCGCCGAACACTTCCTGCAGCAGTGGCGAAGCCATGCCGAGGATGCCGATACCGGCGGATACGTTCAGGCACAGCACCAGCCAGACCAAGCGGAATTGCGGGGTTTTCCACGCCACGTTCACGTGCACGTGACGGTGAGTGATCATCGCGTTGCTGGCCTTTTTCGCCGGCGCGGTCCAACCCTCAGGCTTCCAGCCGGTAGGCGGAACGCGGTAGGACAAGGCGCCGCCGATCATGAACACGAAGTAGATCGCAGCCATTACCAGGAAGCTCTGCCACACGCCCACGCTGTCGGGCGTGGCAAAGTGGCCCATCAAGGCTGCTGCCAACGGAGCGCCGACCATCGCGCCGCCGCCGAAGCCCATGATCGCCATGCCGGTCGCCATGCCGCGCTTGTCCGGGAACCACTTGATCAGGGTCGACACGGGCGAGATATAGCCCAGGCCCAGACCGATACCGCCAATGACCCCGGAGCCGATCCACATCAGCCAGATCTGGTGCGTATAGATACCCAACGCCGAGATCAGCAGACCACCGCACCAGCACAATGCCGATACAACACCGGCCTTACGTGGCCCGGCGTGTTCCAGCCAGCCGCCCCAGATCGCTGCCGAGCAGCCCAGGAAGATGAAGAACAGGGTGTAGATCCAGCCCAACATGGAGATGGGCCAGTCGCATTGGGACGAGAAGACTTGGGTGATGAAGCTCATGTCCGGCGCGCAGGCGACCGGCTTGGTGATGCCCAGTGCCTTGGACAATGGCAGCCAGAACACCGAGAACCCGTAGGCCATGCCGATGCACAGGTGGATGGCCAGGGCGGCCGGTGGAACCAGCCAGCGGTTGAAGCCGGGCTTGGCGATGATACGTTCCTTGGACAGGAACGCAGGCTGTGCGGCAGTTGAACCTGCCACAGTGCTAGTGCTCATTGGTGTTTCCCCCAGTTGTTAGTATGTGTCCGTCAGGCGCTCTCTCCCTCGGCCTTGCACGCAAAGCGTTGGCCGTTGTTGTTGAGTAAAGCTCCATTTGAGCGCGACGCTATGTCGCAGAAGGCAGACGAACCTGCGCAGATTAGCACCTGTGGATGACAGAAAAACCAAACTGATATCACCTTTTTCAGGAAATCTGTTTTGTTTGACGCCAAAAACCCGTTTCCCCGTCCCTGGATACAATGTAACGATCGGGGCACTGACGCAGGCCGTCGGGCGTTATACTCTGCGGCTAAATTTTGAAATCGACATACAAGGACTCGCCCATGAAAGCGTTCGGCAAAATCCTGGGTCTGGTACTTCTCGGGCTGTTGCTGATCATTGTGGCTCTAGGCTTTGCCCTGACCCATCTCTTCGATCCCAACGACTATAAAGACGAGATTCGCCAGATTGCCCGCGACAAGGCCCACATCGAGCTGACGCTCAATGGCGATATCGGCTGGAGCCTGTTCCCCTGGCTCGGCCTGGAACTGCACGAAGCCAGCGTGGCGACCCTGACCGCGCCGACCCAGCCATTCGCCGACCTGCAGATGCTCGGTCTCTCTGTACGCGTGCTGCCGCTGCTGCGCCGCGAAGTACAGATGAGCGATGTGCGCGTCGAAGGCCTCAACCTGCGCCTCAACCGTGACAAGCAAGGCCACGGCAACTGGGAAGACATCGGCAAGAACGTGACCGAGGCGACCGTCGGCAGCCCAGGCTCGACCGAGAAACCCTCCGAACCCGAACCGGAAAAACCCTCGAAGCCCATTCGCCTGGACATCGACAGCCTGACGGTCAACAACGCTCGCGTCGAATACAACGACGAGCAGACCGGCAAGCAGTTCAGCGCCGAAAGCATCCAACTGAGCGCCGGTGCCGTGCACGAAGGCGCCAGCATTCCGGTGAAGCTCACTGCGTTCTTCGGCAGCAACCAGCCGGTGATGCGCGTCAAGACCGAACTCAACGGCAACCTGCGCATCCAGCGTGCGCTCAAGCGCTATCAGCTTGAAGACATGAAGATCAGCGGCGAAGCCACGGGCGAGCCGCTGCAAGGCAAGACCGTGACGTTCTCCACCCAGGGCCAATTGCTGGTGGACCAGGCGGCCAATATCGCCGAATGGACCAATATGAAGTTGTCGGCCAATCAACTGCGCGCACTGGGCGAGCTGAAGGTCAACGATCTGGACAAGACTCCGCAGCTCAGCGGCGCGCTGTCCATTGCCCAGTTTGACCTGGCCAAGTTTCTCGACGGTGTTGGCCACCCGCTGCCTCCCATGGCCGAGGGCAGCCTGAGCAAGGTCGAACTGGTCAGCCGCCTCAAGGGCACGCCGAGCAGCCTGGCCCTGGAAGACCTGAACCTGAAACTCGACGGCAGCACCTTCACCGGTCGCCTCGCCGTGGAGGATTTTGCCAAGCAATCCCTGCGCGTCCAGCTCAAGGGCGATACCTTCAACGCCGACAACTACCTGCCGGCCAAGTCTGAATCCGCCAAGGGTGTAGCCGCAGCCCGCCAGGCCGAAGTACAGAACAGCGAAGCCGGTGCCATGGCCGCCGGCGGCACCACACCGCTGCCCGACGCACCGACCAAAGGCGCCTGGAGTACCGACAAACTGCTGCCGCTGGCGCGTCTGCGCACGCTGGATGTGAACGCCGACCTGGCCTTCGGCCAACTGACCTTGAGCAAGCTGCCAATCCAGAATGCGGCGCTCAAGGCGTCGGGCGTCGATGGTCAGCTCAAGCTCGATACCCTGAGCGGTGGCCTCTACAACGGTACTTTCCAGGCCAACGGCAGTCTCGATGTGCGCCAGGATATTCCGGTGCTGGCGCTGCAAAGCCATATCAAGCAAGTGCCGGTCGAACGCATCCTGCAAGCCCAAGGGCAAAACCCACCGGTGAAGGGCCAGATCACCCTCGACAGCAACCTCACGGGCCGTGGCAATAGCCAGAAAGCCCTGATCGACAGCCTCAACGGCACCGCCAGCTTTGTGATCAACAACGGTGTGTTGCTCAACGCCAACCTCGAACAGCAACTGTGCACCGGTATTGCCCTGCTCAACCGCAAGACCTTGAGCAGCACACCGCAAGGCAAGGACACGCCGTTCCAGGAGTTGAAGGGCAACCTGACCTTCCGTAACGGCGTAGCCAGCAACCCTGACCTGAAAGTGCGCATCCCCGGCCTGACCGTCAATGGCAACGGCGACATCGACCTGCGTGTGCTGGGCATGGATTACCGCGTAGGCATCATTGTCGAAGGCGACCAGCGTGCAACGCCGGACCCGGCCTGTCAGGTGGGCTCGAACTTCCAGGGTATCGAAGTACCGCTGCGCTGCCGTGGCCCACTGGAGCTGGGCGCCAAGGCCTGCCGCCTGGACAAGGACGGCCTGGGCCAGGTCGCCATCAAAGCGGCCGGCAACCGCCTGAACGAAAAGCTGGAAGAGAAGCTCGACAAGGTTAATCCACAACTCAAAGACGCTTTGAAAGGCCTGTTCAAACGATGAGAAACGAGCAGTTTTCAACGGCGGTGCTGGACTGGTACGACCGCCACGGTCGCCATGACCTGCCCTGGCAACAGGGCATCACGCCTTATCGGGTGTGGGTCTCGGAGATCATGCTGCAGCAGACCCAGGTGAGCACCGTGCTCAACTATTTCGACCGTTTCATGGCTTCGCTGCCAACGGTCGAGGCCTTGGCCGCCGCGCCGGAAGATGAAGTGCTGCACTTGTGGACCGGCCTGGGTTACTACACCCGGGCGCGCAACCTGCAAAAGACCGCGAAGATTGTCGTGGCCGAGTACGGCGGCGAGTTTCCCAAGGATGTCGAGAAGCTCACCGAGCTGCCCGGCATCGGTTTGTCCACGGCTGGTGCGATCGCCAGCCTGAGCATGGGCCTGCGTGCACCGATCCTCGACGGCAACGTCAAACGCGTGCTGGCACGCTTTACCGCGCAAGAGGGCTACCCAGGCGAGCCCAAGGTGGCCAAGCAGCTGTGGGCCACCGCAGAACGCTTCACGCCTCATGATCGGGTCAACGCCTACACCCAGGCGATGATGGACATGGGCGCCACGCTCTGCACCCGCAGCAAACCCAGCTGCCTGCTGTGCCCACTGGAAAAAGGCTGCGAAGCCCACATGCTCGGCCTGGAGACGCGCTACCCAATCCCCAAGCCGCGCAAGACTATTCCGCAGAAGCGCACGCTGATGCCGTTGCTGGCCAATGCAGAGGGCGCGATCCTGCTTTATCGCCGCCCCTCTACAGGTCTGTGGGGCGGCCTGTGGAGTTTGCCGGAGCTGGATGACCTGCAAGACCTGGAACACCTGGCCCACCAGCACGCGCTGGAGCTGGGCAAGCAACAGGCGCTGCCAGGGCTGATCCACACCTTCAGCCACTTCCAACTCGCCATCGAACCCTGGCTGGTCCAGGTCGAGGAATCCGCCCATCACGTGGCCGAGGCAGACTGGCTCTGGTATAACCTCGCCACCCCGCCGCGCCTGGGCCTTGCCGCCCCGGTAAAAAAACTGCTGAAGCGCGCGGCCGACGTATTGAATGCAGGAGTTCCGTCATGACCCGCACCATCATGTGCCGCAAGTACAAAGAAGAATTGCCAGGCCTCGAGCGCCCTCCGTACCCAGGCGCCAAGGGCCAGGACATTTTCGAGCACGTCTCTGCCAAAGCCTGGGCCGACTGGCTGAAACACCAGACCCTGCTGATCAACGAAAAGCGCCTGAACATGATGAACGCCGAAGACCGTAAATACTTGGCAGGCGAGATGGACAAGTTCTTTTCCGGCGAGGAATACGCCAAGGCTGACGGCTACGTGCCGCCTGCTCAA
The DNA here is from genome assembly GCF_037479595.1 of Pseudomonas sp. MYb541. Taxonomy (NCBI): domain Bacteria; kingdom Pseudomonadati; phylum Pseudomonadota; class Gammaproteobacteria; order Pseudomonadales; family Pseudomonadaceae; genus Pseudomonas; species Pseudomonas sp. MYb541. Next base: position 28,077 of record NZ_JBBGYS010000013.1, read on the forward strand.
TAATTGATCAAAAACCGGGGTCTGCACGTAAGCGACGGTAATAATTAAATATTTTTTGAAAACTTGCTTGACGACCCCCTGAAAAACCCGTTTAATGCGCCCCGTTGCCCAGATAGCTCAGTCGGTAGAGCAGGGGATTGAAAATCCCCGTGTCGGCGGTTCGATTCCGTCTCTGGGCACCACTATTCAGTTTCAGGTGGTGCAAACGTCATCTGAAACACACAAGAAACCCGCCTAGTGCGGGTTTTTTGTTGCCTGGAAGTTACCTGGAATTTATCGGCCTAGCCTGAGGCGATTCAGCATCACCCCAGAAGACCTTTCACTTTTCATCCCACATCAACGTAAACACCGCCACCCGCTCCTGATCGGAGATCTGAAAGCCCCGCTCCTCGACTCGATCAATCCAACCCTGCGCCGACAGCTTCTCGCCAAACCGCACCAGGCGCCCATAGCGCTTGAAGACAGCTCTCAGCACATTGATCATCGCAGGGTAGCTGCAGCCGCCGTCGAAGCAGATGCTCAACCAGCCAATTCGCGAACGGCCGATCACGTGGCCACAGTCAGGCCGCTTAAAGTCCTTTTTCGTCATATCCATGAGGCTTCCAGTACGGCAATTCCAAAAAAAACTCAATTGAATGACTGATCGGTCATCCAGTTGGCGAACATACAGCAACTTGCTGAGTCATTTCAGCAAAAACACCATCAGTGGATTGTCGTTCAGCCGCCCCTCAAAGGTCGGCGCCTGACGCTCAAGCGGCGTCCCCTGCAGCAGCGCGGTCTCCTTGCGCGACACAATTACCCAGGCGGGCCGAGGCAAGCCCTCCAGCCCCTCGAGCTGTTGACCGCCGACAAACAGCGGTTGCTCATCATGGTCCAGGTTCATCATGTAGCGCACCGCCCAGGTGTCTCGCCCCAGATTGATAAACACCAGCGGTCCAGGCGTCTCTGCACGCAGTGCTTCTACCTGACCGACAAACTTGCGGGTATCGAACTGCATATCCTTGGACGGCTCCACCACCGTCACCAACAACAACCATTGCGCCAGCAATGCGATCAGGCTGAGCCACACCAACCGCCCCGCTCGTCGCCAGGCGATCAGCGCCGCCACTTGCAAGACCCCTAACACGCCAATCAGCAACGGCAGCGAAACGTCAGGCCAGTAACCATGCTTTTGCCACGCATGTCGACAGACGAAGACTACAACCACGCACAACACCGGTAGTGCCACGACCAGCCCTTCGTAGCATCGGCGCACGCCCGAGAGCCAACTCGGCGCCTGGAGCAGCCCATAGGCCGCGACAGCCGCAAACATCGGTACCATCGGCAGGATGTAATAGGTGCGCTTGAAGTGCGGCACCGACAGCCCGAGCAAGATCATCAAGCCGCAGGCGCCGAGTCGCACCACCAGTTGCATGTCGCCTTCGAACCGCTCGGACCAGCGATGACGCAGCGCAATCAGGGTGGCCAGCGCCAACGGCACCACCGGGAAGTAGCGGTAGAGGCTCAACTGGAAGTAGAAATAAAACGGTTCTCCAGCTTCATCGAGACGACCGCCCACCTGCATCCTGAACACCTCGTCTGCAAAGGCGTCGCCCCCACTGATGCGCGCCAACTTCATCAGCAACCACCAACAGATTGCCAGCAGCACCAGGCCAACAGCGCCGTGAATCAGCACCTGCTTCACTCGCTCCCCTGGACTGCCCAACGCCCAGTACACACAGACCACGCCACAGACTTCGATCAACCCCAGCGGCCCGCGTATCGCAAAGCCCAGGATGAACAACGCAAACACCGCAAGTCGCCTCCAGCGCCCGCCACTGTGCAACAGGTAAAAACTTCCTACACACAACAACGCCACCATCTGATCCAGGCAGACAGAGCGGGATTTTTCGAGCAGTTGGGTGGTAAGCAAGGTCAACAGCACGGTGAGCAGCGCCCACTGGCGATTCGACGGGGCCAGCAAGCGGTAGATCAAGGCAACTACGCCAGCAGAAGCCAGAGCGGTGGGCAGCACATTGGCCAGATGATTGGGCGCGCCAAACAGTCGGGCAAACACAAAGCTGAAAAAGGTCGCGGTTCCAGGGTAATCCGCGTAGGGCTGACCATAGGTGGTCGGGAAAAGACTCGCGCCATGGCGAAACATTTCTTGCAGGAACAGCGCCCAGCGTCCGTCAAATCCTTGGGGCTGCTGATCCCAGATCCCCAGGGTGAACAGCAGCAGGGCAAACAGGAAAATGCCCAGGGATTCCAGGCGAAAACGGTTGCGGTGATCCATCGGTTGACCTGTCAGGTAAGGGGCGCCGACTTATGGTGCCGACTGCCCTGCTGAATAGCGCCTGAACAGACCTGAACATTCCCGCGTTTACCGACCTGCGGGCCACACCCATTTCGGGATCAACCGAACGTAAATCAGCTCACCAACGAGCTCGACCAGGGTTTGCAGGATCACTGCCGTCGCCGCCAACCCGCGCACGTCCTCAGGCAGCGCCAGCGCCAAGGGCAGTACCACCAGCGAATTGCGCGTCGATGCGCTGAACGTCACCGCCCTGGCCGTAACCGCAGGCAGCGCAAACAGCCGCGATGCCAGCGCGCCCATCAACGGCGCCATCAACAGGAAACCGACGTACACCGGGATCACCGGCAGCAACAGGTTGATATCCCGCACCACCGACGTGATCTGCGAACCGATCACCACAAATAGTACCAATGCCATCGCCGGCACCGGTATCCACGCCCAGCCGCCGTTCCAAGCACTGACGAGTGATGATCGCCGCGCCACTGAAGCCGTGAGAACAGCCAGAACCATGGGCAGCACGATCAACCAGAGGAATGCCTCGATAAACGGCTGCGCCTCAACAACCACTTCGGACTGCGCCCCTAGCATCACGCCCAGATAGATCGGCAAGAGCGCCAACTGCAGCAACAACAGCACCGGCGTCGCCGCCAGCATCAACCGCGAATCACCCTTGCCGATATGAGTAAACACCACCACGTAGTCGATGCACGGGGTCAGTAATACCAGCAACGCCCCTACCAGCAGTGCCGGGCGTCCTGCGAGGCCTTGGGTCAATGCCCACACCAGTAACGGAATGAGGATGAAGTTGGCGAACAGTAACGCTGACAGGAAGCGCTTGTTGGTCAGGCTTTGACGTAGGTCCAGAAAGGGTATTTGCAGGAACATTGCATACATCAGCACTGCGATGGCGGGTGTGATCAGTGTGCTGAGGTGGTGGGCGAATGAGGGGGCGAGCAGACCGAAACCGGCAGCCAGCAGCACGACTACGAAGTACAAAGAGACCTGGTTGCGTTCGAGGGTATCGCGGGTCATGAAAACGCCTTGGTGGATCGCAAAGGTGTAAGCCTATGTATCTATTGGCGCAAGGTCGAGTGGAGCGGAACCAACGGTCATAGCTGGCAACCTGCTCTTCAGTTTCAAACTCTGAAACGATGGGAGATAGCGGGATGCTCATAGAGATCTCCTCAATGGATGCCTGCCAGACGCGGTGCAACTACTGGCAAACTGGTGAACTGTTACTAAAAAAATAAGAAACCTATAAAGGCCGAGAACCCAATGAATTTGAACGACGCCTCTTTGCGATTGCCCTCGGCCTCACCTGCGCGCGACCACCGCGAATCCTTCAAGGAGACCGCCGCCGACGGTCACCTCATCGGCGGCTTCACCTGGCGACACATCAGAACCGATCCAACGCGGCCCGTGGTGATCATCAACGCCGCCACCTCCGTCCGCTGCCGCCACTACGCCCGCTTTGCCGACTACCTGTTCGCCCACGGCGTTGACGTCATCACCTACGACTACCGTGGCATCGGCGAATCTCGCAGCGGCTCATTGCGTGGCTTCAAGGCCTCATGGTCGGATTGGGGCGTGCTGGATTTCGAGGCAATGCTGAAGCGCGCGCAACGGGAGTTTCCAGGACAGCCGATTGATGTCGTCGGCCATAGCTTCGGTGGCTGCGCGGCAGGGCTCGGGGCGTCGGGCGCGGTCATTCGGCGAATGGTGACCGTAGGCGCACAGTTTGCGTACTGGCGCGACTACGCAGCGAGTGTGCGCTGGCGGATGTTTGCCAAGTGGCATGTGGCAATGCCGTTGCTGACGGCACTGTGCGGGTACTTCCCCGGCAAGCGCCTGGGCTGGCTGGAAGACACACCGGCGGGCGTGGTGCGGGACTGGAGTACACCGACGCCCAGCTACGAAACACGGCCCAGCGGGCGGGCCTTGGGCGAGCTGCCATTCAGTCGTGTAAAGGCGCAGATACTGGCCATCAGCATCACCGACGACCCGTTCGGGACCGTGGCCGCCATCGAGCGATTATTGGGTTACTTCGACGGCAGTGAGCTCACTCATCTGCGGATCGCGCCTGAGGACATTGGTGAAAAGACGGTAGGCCATTTCGCATTTTTTCGCAGCCAGTATCAGGATCGGCTGTGGCCGATTGCATTGGCGTGGCTTCTAAACGGCCAATTGGCTGCAGATACCCTTGGGATTTCCCTCAACCTGCGCTTCAATACCCCATCCCGATCCGAAACCTAGGACGCTGAGCCCATGGCCTCGCCGAACAAGCAGCAAAAACGTGCCCACCGGGCAAAGGCCAAGGCCAAGCAGAACCGTACCCAGCGCGCCGTAGCGACCAAACCGGATGCGTTTGCCGGCGACGACAGCCGCATTGACCTTGAGTCAGTGGATTTGACCGAGCTGTTCGTAGAGATGCGCACCGCAGGCGAGACCAGCCAACAAGCCCTGTGCGCCGTGTTCTTGGCCCACCCGTTGCTGGCACTGGTGCTGGAACAGGAAGGCGAAGAAGAAGCCACCGACTTTATCCTGGCAGCGCTGATCGAGTATCGGCAGTGGGCTACAGATACCGATGATGAAGCCGCAGCACTGGCGTGGATCGAGTCGCCGCAATTCCAGGCGGATTACGTGGCGGCCTCAAAAGAATTGTCACAACCTTGAACCTGTAGGAGCCGGCAAGCCGGCTCCTACAGTCATCGACTCAGTTTAGTTCAGTACCGCAGCGCCTACTCTCTGCGCCTTGCGACGGCTCGCCACAATCAGCCCCGCCACCACCACCAACAAGCTCAGGACACCGGTCGCAATAATCTCGATCCGATGCGCTTCCTGAAACAGCATGATGGTCAGCGTGCCCACGATGAACACCATCACCGCGTAGGTCAGGCCTGGGAACAGCCACATCTTGAAGACAATCTTCTCGCCCGCCGCCGTGCGTTTCTGACGCATGCGCAGTTGCGACACAGCGATGACCAGGTACACCAGCAGCGCAATAGCGCCGGAGCTGGCCAGCAGGAACTCGAACACTGCCGCAGGGGCCACGTAGTTGGCGAATACCGCCAGGAACGCCGCGCCAGTAGACAACAACACCGCCCAGTAAGGCGTGCCGCTCTTGTTGGTGCGCTTGGCCACCGCCGGTGCATCACCGCGACGGCCCAGGGAGAACAGCATGCGCGAGGCGGTGTACAGCGCCGAGTTCAAGCAGCTGGTCACGGCAACCAATACCACCAGGTCGACGATCAGCTTGGCATTCGGGATACCCATGCGCTCCAGCACGGTCTGGTAGGAACCTACGGCAGCCAGGGTCGGATCGTTCCATGGCACCAGGGACACCACAATGAAGATCGACAACAGGTAGAACAAACCAATGCGCCAGATCACCGAGTTGGTGGCCTTGGTAATCTGCTGGCCTGGGTTCTTCGATTCAGCGGCGGCGATGGTGACAATCTCGGTGCCCATGAAGGAGAACATGGTGGTCAGGATCGCGGCCAACACGGCGCCCATGCCGTTGGGCATGAAGCCTTGGGTGTCGAACAGGTGCGAAACGCCGCTGACCTGGCTGGTCGGCAGGAAACCGAAAATCGCAGCCAGACCAAGGATCACGAAGCCCACGATCGCCACAACCTTGATCAACGCAAACCAGAACTCGAACTCGCCGTAGTTCTTCACGCTAAACAGATTAGTCGCCGTCAGCAGCAAGGTGATGATCAGCGTAAAGGCCCAAATGGCTACATCCGGGAACCAGGCATGCAGGATGGTCGCAGCCGCGTTGGCTTCCAGCGGAATCACCAACACCCAGAACCACCAGTACAACCAGCCGATGGTGAAACCGGCCCAATGGCCAATTGCCCGGTCGGCGTAGGTGGAGAACGAACCGGTATCCGGCGACGCCACGGCCATTTCGGCCAGCATGCGCATCACCAACACCACCAGCGTGCCCGCAGCGGCGTAAGCCAGCAGTACGGCCGGGCCGGCGGCAGCAATCGCGTGGCCGGAGCCAACAAACAAACCGGCACCGATGACGCCGGCAATCGACAGCATGGTGACGTGACGCGGTTTGAGCCCCTGTTCGAGGTCATTGGAGCTTTGCGTACTACTCATTGACACACCTTTACGAGGAATTGCGAAAACGGTCCGCCCAGCCCGGGATCTTTCTCGTGAAAAGAAACCAACAGGGCGTTCTTTATTTTTTACGCAAGATTTGCGCCAAAATGTTACGGAGCCGCAATTGACGCGGGCTGTAGGACGTTTCAACATCACTCGCAAGTCATTGAGAACAATGGCATTCCGCTATAGCGTTACCGTGCGACCCACATTGAAGACGAATAAACGCACCATAAACACACACAAAAAGTACGTGACGCCCCACAAAAGGGCTGATATGCACCGTTTGCCCGGTTAACCCTTCCAACACCCGGCCAAAGCTGGCACCATCGCGCCCTTTTTTACGCGAAGCCTGCGGTTTTTCGGGTTCAAACGGATGTTCGGTTGTTGATGGCGCGACACGCTGCTGTGCCGATGCGACACCTTGCCGCACACCACCTGTTTACCGCCGGCCATGCTGTTGGCTGCCATCAAGACGCTATGCTAGCTTGGCGCCTCGCCAGGAAGGCGGCCCAACAGCAGGATTGCAACGAACACAATGAGGACCCCACATGGCCGAGGCCGCGCCCGCGCTTGAAATCCGCAACTTGCATAAACGCTATGGTGAGCTGGAGGTACTCAAAGGTATCTCGCTGACCGCTCGCGACGGCGACGTGATCTCGATCCTGGGTTCCTCCGGTTCCGGCAAGTCCACCTTCCTGCGCTGCATCAACCTGCTGGAAAACCCGCATCAGGGCCAGATCCTGGTCGCCGGCGAAGAGCTCAAGCTCAAGGCCGCGAAAAACGGCGAGCTGATGGCCGCCGACGGTAAGCAGATCAATCGCCTGCGCAGCGAAATCGGTTTTGTGTTTCAAAACTTTAACCTGTGGCCGCACATGAGCATCCTCGACAACATCATCGAGGCCCCTCGCCGTGTGCTTGGCCAAAGCAAACGCGACGCCATCGAAACGGCCGAAGCCCTGCTGGCCAAGGTCGGCATTGCTGACAAACGTCACGCCTACCCTGCGCAACTGTCCGGCGGCCAGCAGCAACGGGCGGCCATTGCGCGCACCCTGGCGATGCAGCCTAAAGTCATCCTGTTTGACGAACCCACTTCGGCGCTTGACCCGGAAATGGTTCAGGAAGTACTTAATGTGATCCGCGCGCTGGCCGAAGAAGGCCGCACCATGCTGCTGGTCACCCATGAAATGGGCTTCGCCCGTCAGGTGTCCAGTGAGGTGGTGTTCCTGCACCAGGGCCTGGTCGAAGAGCAAGGATCGCCACAGCAGGTGTTTGAAAACCCGCTTTCGGCGCGCTGCAAACAATTCATGTCCAGCAACCGCTAACGGAGCAACATGCATGCAGAACTATAAAAAATTCCTTCTGGCCGCGGCCGTCTCGATGGCGTTCAGCGCCACGGCCATGGCAGAAACCTTGAAAATGGGGATCGAAGCGGCTTACCCGCCGTTCAACAATAAAGACGCCAGCGGCAACGTCGTCGGCTTCGACAAAGACATCGGCGACGCCCTGTGCGCCAAGATGAAAGTCGAGAAGTGCGAAGTGTATGTGTCCGACTGGGACGGCATCATCCCGGCTCTGAACGCCAAGAAGTTCGACTTCCTGGTGTCCTCGCTGTCGATCACCGATGAGCGCAAGCAGGCCGTCGACTTCACCGACCCGTACTATTCCAACAAGCTGCAGTTCATCGCGCCTAAGGCCACCGCCGACTTCAAGACCGACGCTGCCTACCTCAAGGGCAAGACCATCGGTGCGCAGCGCGCGACCCTGGCTGGCACTTATCTGGAAGACGAACTGCCAGACACCACCGCCAAGCTGTACGACACCCAGGAAAACGCCTACCTCGACCTGACCTCCGGTCGCCTGGACGGTATCCTCGCCGACAAGTACGTGCAGTACGAATGGCTCAAGAGCAAAGACGGTTCGGCCTATGAATTCAAAGGCGACCCGGTGGTAGAAAGCGACAAGATCGGTATCGCCGTACGCAAGGGCGACCCACTGCGCGAGCGCCTGAACAAAGCCCTGGCAGAGATCAAGGCAGACGGCACCTACAAGAAGATCAACGACAAGTACTTCCCTTTCAGCATCGAATGATCTGAACGGTATGCCCGGCGCGCTCACTTGAGCGCGTCGGCTTTTTGCACTGCCTGCCGCGATATGAAAACACCATGAATTTCGATCTCTACGGATTCGGCCCGGCGCTTGCCGCTGGCGCGCTGATGACCGTCAAACTGGCGCTCACGGCCCTGTGCCTGGGGCTGGTGCTCGGCCTGGCCGGGGCCCTGGCCAAGACTTCGCCGTACAAGCCGCTGCAATGGGCGGGCGGTGCTTACTCGACTATCGTTCGTGGCATTCCCGAATTGCTGTGGGTGCTGCTGATTTATTTCGGCACGGTCAACCTGATGCGTGCCCTCGGTGAGTTCTTCGGCAACCCCGACCTTTCCCTTAGCGCCTTTGCCGCCGGGGTTATCGCCCTGGGCCTGTGCTTTGGCGCCTACGCTACGGAAGTGTTCCGTGGCGCGATCCTCGCCATTCCCAAGGGCCACCGCGAAGCCGGCGTGGCATTGGGCCTGTCGAAATTCAGGATCTTCACCCGGTTGATCATGCCGCAGATGTGGCGCATCGCCCTGCCGGGCCTGGGCAACCTGTTCATGATCCTGATGAAAGACACCGCGCTGGTATCGGTGATCGGCCTGGAAGAAATCATGCGCCATGCGCAGATCGGCGTGACCGTCACCAAGCAACCCTTCACCTTCTTTATGGTTGCCGCCTTCATGTACCTGGGCCTGACCGTGCTGGCCATGACCGGCATGCACTTCCTGGAAAAACGCGCCGCCCGCGGCTTTGCAAGGAGCACCCAATGAGCGGCGACTACAGCTGGCTGGCGCATTTCGACCTGGGCCTGAACTGGGCCGTGATCATCAAGTGGCTGCCAAGATTGGCCCAGGGCGCGACCCTGACCCTGGAGCTGGTAGCCATTGCCGTCATCGCCGGGCTGCTGCTGGCAATCCCACTGGGTATCGCCCGCTCATCGCGCCGCTGGTATGTCAGCGCACTGCCCTACGCCTACATTTTCTTCTTCCGTGGCACGCCCTTGCTGGTGCAGTTGTTCCTCGTCTACTACGGCCTGGCGCAGTTCGACTCCGTGCGTGAGAGCTTCATGTGGCCGTACCTGCGCGATCCGTTCTGGTGCGCCACCGCCACCATGACCCTGCACACTGCGGCCTATATTGCCGAGATCCTGCGCGGCGCGATCCAGGCCATTCCGCCGGGTGAGATTGAAGCGGCGCGTGCGTTGGGCATGTCCAAGCCGAAGACACTCTTCTACATCATCCTGCCACGCGCCTCGCGCATCGGCCTGCCGGCGTACAGCAACGAAGTGATCCTGATGCTCAAGGCCAGCGCCCTGGCCAGTACCGTCACCTTGCTGGAATTGACCGGCATGGCGCGGACCATCATCGCCCGCACCTATTTGCCGGTAGAAATATTCTTCGCCGCCGGGCTGTTCTACCTGCTGATGGCCTACATTCTTGTGCGCGGCTTCAAACTGCTGGAACGCTGGCTACGCGTCGATGCCTGCCAAGGACGTTGAGGCACGCTTCCAGGCGCTGGATGCGTTCCTGATAGAGCATCAAGGGCTGTGGAAACCACGGCCCTTTACTCACCTGCACTTACCTTGGGAAACCGAGCACCCCGAACTCGCCCAGTGGCTGCGCCAACGGTCGTTGGCCGATGCGGAAGCCAGTCACAACCAGCCCTTTGACCTGCCGGCGCCGGCACCTTTTCCACAACTCGCCGTGCAAGCCCGACAGCTCAGTGCTGTGGATAAGTTACCGACGCAGCCCCTGCCCCCGGCTCACCATCGCCTGAACGTCGATGTGCCGGGCCGCAAGTGGGAACAGATCGAAGCCTTCGGCGCGGTGCTGCAGTTTGCACAAACGCCCAAGCATTGGCTGGATTGGTGTGCGGGCAAGGGTCACCTCGGACGCCGCCTGTTACAAGCCGGCCAAGCACTGACCTGCCTGGAATACGACCCGGCGCTGATCGCCGCAGGCCAAGCCTTGAGCGACCATCACCGCCTGCCGGTCACCCATCGTCTGCAAGACGTGATGGCCGACGTGGCAATCAACTCAGCACACACGCCCGTCGCCCTGCATGCCTGTGGCGACTTGCATGTGCGGCTGATGCAACTGGCGAGCACGGTCGGCTGCAAACAGCTTGCATTGGGGCCCTGCTGCTACAACCGCATCAACGCCGATTCCTACCAACCACTGTCCAACGCCGGCCGCGCATCACGGCTGCAGTTATCGATCGATGACCTCGGCCTGCCGCTGAGCGAAACCGTCACCGCAGGCAAACGGGTGCGTCTGCAACGGGACACGTCCATGGCGCGGCGCCTGGGTTTCGATCAACTGCAACGTGAACTTCGTGGCGTCGACGAGTACCTGCCTACACCCTCCCTGCCCGCCAGCTGGCTGGACAAACCCTTTGCCGACTATTGCCAGGAACTGGCCAGCCTCAAAGGGTTATCCACAGGCGAACAGGACTGGACGGGCCTGGAGGCGTGCGGCTGGCGCCGCCTGGCGGAGGTCAGAAATCTGGAATTGGTACGCGGTCTATTCCGGCGCCCGCTGGAAGTGTGGCTGGTGCTGGATCGGGCATTATTTCTCGAAGAAAACGGCTACAAGGTCCAGATAGGCACTTTCTGCGAACCCGTACTGACACCGCGCAACTTGATGGTGCTTGCCGAGCGCGAATAAAGGGCAAATTTGTCGCAGCACAGCCTGTGGATAACTCTGTTGATGAAATCTTTACGGAGCCTGTAGCCATCTGCGCTGCAGGTCACAAACCGAGCTGGTCATTTTTTGTTCACAAAATAAAACGCACGCAAAACAGGCAGTTGCGGCGTGATGAGAACAGCTCCACAAAATGGCTGTTTAGTGACAGCTGCATCCAACCGATTGTGCATAAGCATCTGGCGTTCAACGTATAACCAACGCTTCAGTCGCTTGTTTTTGGCGCCTTCAACAACCGGCAAAGATCGTTGATATCGTCAGCTGCCAGCCCCTTCTCCACGCTATCCAATGGGTCGACACCAAACGCCAGTGCTTCGTTGATCGCTATGTCGCGGTGCACTTGCAGCGCCGCTTTCCCCAGCCTTTGCGTGAAGGCCTCGACCATGTCCAGGCTGAAGGCATTCCTTTCATCCACTTGGTTGATGACCACTTGCACGCGAGGCGGGTGTTGACCTTCAAGATGCGGGGCAAGCAGTACATCCAGATGGTCAAGGGTGCCCAGGCATGCCGCATCTGCCTGCACGATGACCAGCACCACATCGGCAACGCTCAGCGCTTGATGGAAGTAGACGTTGTTACCGGCGGGGGTATCGATGATCACCGTATGCCGCGCACTCAAGTCCAGGGACGCGAGGTGTTGAGCCAGCCAACACGGCTCGTGCTTGAGCCAGCGCTCCAGGTTTTCCTGCTGTGGGATATCGACTTCGCCAAAGGGGATCACCTGGCAGCCAGCGAAGCTAAGCTGTTGAAGCGGGCTCCATGGCCCATGTTCCAGGCTGGTGCGCCCGATGCCCGGCAACGCCGGACTCACGCCGAAGTGGAGATGCAAGGCGTTCTGCGGGTCTAGGTCCAAAGCCACGACGGACTCGCCCTGGCGTTGCAGGCCGCTGCTCAAGGCGGTGGCCAGGGTGCTACGGCCGACGCCGCCATTGATCGACACCAGCGCCACCGCTTTTGGCTTGAGGGGCACGGTGTCTGCGTCCTGGTTGACGGCAACATCATCCGCACGGGGAATACTGCCGAAGAAATGCAAACGCGACTCCATGCCGCGCTCATCCTGGCAGATGTCCTTGCCGAGCAAGGCTAGAAGACCATCAGTAATGCCCATAACAAACCCCTCATCACGGCGAAGCTCAAAGACGTGAAAAGGTCAGCTGATACGACTGCTTACCGCAGGTCTTTTTGTGGTCGCCCTAGTGCAAGCAGTCTGCTTCAGGAGCGTAAAAGTGTCATTATTTTGATGAGATAGTTGCCTATTTTTTAGACAAACGGCAAATAGTCAAATTACTGACCAATACTGATCACATCGTAGGGTGTTTGCAGATCCCGCTCCGGAATCTCCCAAATCAACAACTTAGGCGGCGTTTGCTTGAAAGCCGGGCTTTCAAAATAGGTCTTGGCCGCGCCGGAGAATTCGCCACCGTCTTTGCTGAAATTGCCGACCGGCGCATTCAGGGCCTTCTGCAGGAAGCCAACAAAGTTGGAGTTACGCGAAAACGAGGTGCCGATCAGTGCCACATTGGGCAGCCCCGCGTCGCCAAACAGGTCATCAGCATTGCTGGTCGCGCCACCGGTTTCATGGGCGGTACTGGCAGCAACTGACTCGCCGGCTGGCTGCAACTTGGGCGGCAACCAATCGAGACCTGCCAGGCGTACCAAATCACCGGGGCGCACGGCGAGCGGTGCCTGGCTAATGTCGAAGGTTTGTTCCGGCGTGGCCTTGATGCCGCGTTGCTGGATACGTTGCGCCAGAGCCTGGGCACCGGCGTTGGAGCCGATTTCGCTCCAGTGAGTATCCGTGCGCAGGTAAGCCTCGGCGCCCAGCGGCTTGAGCGTATCGGTCAGGTCCAGCGCGGAAACGCCGGAAGCCTGCAACAACTGGGTCCAGTCCTGGATCCGGCTATCGAGCACCGCCGGGCGGTACAGGCCGCAGCGTTGGGCGGCGGCAATGCGGCTCTTGTCCGGCACCACCACCACTTGCAGATCGATACCTTTTTGACTCAGTTGTTTTTGCAGGTCGATCACCGCCTGGGCCTTGGTCTGAGCATTGGCTTCGGCGTGACGGTTGATGCGCAACTCATCGCTGATAAACAGCCAGCCAGGACACCCCGGACGCACGCGCGGCCCGGTATCGCCAAACGCCAGCCAGCTGCCACCACGCTCCAGGTTCGCGGCCTGGATCGCCATCGGCGCCTTGGCCAGCTCCTTGGCAAAACGGTGGGTCAGGTCGCCGTGCAGCAGCATGTCGCTGTCGACCTTGGCCGGCATATAACTGATCGGCCCCTTCACCATCAGCCAGGCGCAGGAGATCAGTCCCGCCGCCAAAAAGGGCACCAACACCCAGGCCGCCAGGGGGCTGGTGCGAACGGCCAGGTCGCTCGGTGGAGTCGGCGCGGTAGGAGCAGGCATGGTCGGGCGTCCTTAGAACTGAAAGTACAGAAACGGTACGGCGTCGCGGCTGGCAATCAGCGCAAACGACAACACAAACCCGGCCACCGGCCACAGCGAAGCCGCCACCACAAACCAGGGCTGGGTGCCGAAACGCTGTTCGCAACGCACCTGCCAGATCGGCGCAATGATGCACACCAGGCCCAACAATGCCGCCATGCCATGGGCCGGGCGCATGGCCACGGCCATCGCGTCACCCAGGCCCATGCCGTGCATCCCGAACTGGCCGGCGTACATGGTCAGGGCTGAGTGGAAGTCCGGCGCACGGAACAAGGTCCAGGCCAGGCACACAAACAGCAATGTGAGGATGTGCGACAACACCGGCGGAATGCTCGGCAGGCTCGAACGCGACCACGCACGGTCGACGCACAACGCCACGCCATGGGCCGAACCCCACAACAGGTAGTTCCAGCTATCGCCGCCGTGCCACAACCCGGCAATCGCCATGGTGAGAAACAGGTTGCGATAAGTGCGCCATACGCCGTCGCGGTTACCGCCCAAGGCGATGTACAGGTAGTCGCGCAACCAGCTGGACAACGACAGGTGCCAACGCCGCCAGAAGTCCTGGATGCTGCTGGCCAGGTACGGCCGGTTGAAGTTTTCCGGGAAGTGGAAGCCCAGCATCAGGCCCAGGCCGATGGCCATGGCGCTGTAACCGGCGAAGTCGAAGAACAGTTGCAGCGAGTACGCCAGGCAACCGATCCAGGCGTCCACCAGGCTTGGGTTCTCCAGGTGAAAGGCAATGTCCACCAGCGGCGACAAGGTGTCAGCCACCAACACTTTCATGCCCATGCCGATCATGAAGCGCCGCGCGCCGAGGGAGAAATTTGGCCAGTTGAAATAACGCTGGTTCAGCTCGCGGCGGACCCAGTCATAACGGATGATCGGACCGGCAATCGAGTGCCCGAACATCGAGATATAGGTGGCGTAGTTGATGAAGCTGCGCTCCACCGGCACCGTATGACGGTGCACATCCACCAGGTAGGAAATCGCCTGCAACACGATGAACGACAGACCGGCCGGTAAAGCCACACGCTGCCAATCAAGCGGCATATAGCCGTACCAGGTGATCACCTCACTCACCGTGCCGGCGACGATGTTGGCGTATTTGTACCAACAGAGCACCGCCGTGTTGAACACGATCAACGCGATCAACAGGCGCACCCGGCCCTTGCCATCCTCACGGGAGCGGTCCACCAGCAAGCCGCCGACCCACGCCACCACGGTCAACACCATGTGCAGGAACAGGAACAACGGGCTCAACCAGCCGTAGAACAACCAGCTGCCGATCAACAGGATGACATTGCGCCAGCTCGGACGAGCCAGGGCATAGATCAACAGGAAGGCCGGCAGGAACAGCGTGAGGAATTCGAGTGAGGCAAAGACCATGGTGGTGTCGGACCCGATCAGTTAGCGAGTGCGTCAGAGGCGAACAGCAACTTCGAGCCTTTGTCTGAAGGAACGGCCAAAACGCTGTAGCGCTCGCCCGCCTTGAGGGTAAACGTCAGCGGCTGGCCAACCGGCGCACCGGCGCATTTGAGCTGCACCGAGAGTTCCACCGGGTTGATCATGCGACGCTGCACCGCGCCTTCCGCGACCTTTTTGAACAGCTCGGCCTTTTGCGCCACGGCTTCCAGGCTGGCGTCGGCGCAGGTGGCGTCGGCGTTGATAAAGGCCAGGGAGGCTTTGAGCGCGTTGAAGTCGTCCGGCACTTCGCGCACCACCAATTGGCGCGTAGCGCCCTTGGCATCGACCAGTGCGACCACCGTGGCGAATTCGCCAGGCGCCACTTTCACGGAGAAATCGGTGTTTTTACCGGCGCTGCTCAACATGCCTTTGATCGGCTTGTCACCGCCGACCACTGGCAAAAAGGCCGAAACGGCTTTATCGCCATTCAACACCAGGCTGGCCTTGGAACCGTCGGCCACCAGCTTCAACTCGCCAGGCGTGCCGTTGGCAAAACGCAGGAACGCTGCGTCTTGCTCCGGGCCCGTCGGGTACAAGGGGATGTCGGCGCTGTAGGCGCTGACGCTGGCGAGCAAAGTCGCCAGGCCCAGGGTCATCCGTTTCATTATTTGCTTCCTTTACCGTAGGCCGATGGCGGCAGGTCACCCAAGGCAGTACCGATCGCCTTGGCCCACTTCTGATAACCGTCGATGGTGAAGTGCTGGCCGTCGGTGGTGATCCACTCGCCCGGTTTGGAGAACGTCAGCGAATCGATGTAGGTGCACGGCGCCACGTTGCTGGCCAGGAACGACGACATCAGCTTGGTGCGGGTGTCATCCTTCTTGTACTGGGAACCGACTTTGCCCCATGGCGGGCCGACCCACACGCATTTGGTGCCGGTGTCGGTGATGGCTTTGGTCAGCGAGGTCACGCTTTTCCAGGCCCAGGCTTTCGGGAACACCGGGTTGGTGTAAGAGCCCATGGTGTCGCCGATGATCAGCACGACCACGTCGGGCTTGTCCTTGGCGATCAGTTCCTGGATCGGCGTGGTGCTCATGGCGTTCTTGCCATAAATCACGGCCTTGCCGGTGGGCGTGCGTTCGCCACCGCACTCGACTTTTTTCGGGACAACCCAATCCGCCGCACCGGCACCGCACGCACCGATGGAGTGAACCACCGCGCCTTGCTTGGTGAGGTTGTCTTGCAACGGGTTGAGCAACGAATCGGGAAAGCTCATATGACTTTCGCCTAATACCAGCATGGTTAGGCCGGCAATCGCAGAAACAGGCATGAATGACTCCGATTAATCAGTTGGAATAAGGTGAACGGTACGGGCTGACCGGCAGCGGCATAGGCCCGCTCAGGTCTTCGAACAAGTAGCGCAGATAAGCATTACCGGCGTACTGGCGGTAGTCCTGGGCGTTGTCGACACCGATTTCGCCACCCAGGTAGAACCGCGAGCTCAAGCGGTATTCGGCGGCGGCGTTGAAGCTGTAGCCGAGGCCGGTTTTGCTGTCGCTGGCATAGGTGCGATTACCCACGGTCTGGCTGTCTTGAAGATCGTTGTGCCCCGGGAAGTAATCGACGCCATCTTGCTCGATATGCTGCACGCCTACCGAAGTTTTTACTTGATAGCTGAAACGGTCAAAGCTCTGGGCCCAACGGATCGGCACGCCTAGAGAGAAGAAACGTTGCGGACTGAAGTAACCGCCATGACCGTAGGTGTAATAACCCTGGTTTTCCTTGAAGCCCATCACCGAACCACTGATGCCCAAGGTCAGAGTGTCACGTTGGGTATTACGCAGGTACCAGTAGATACCGCTGCCCAGTTCCAGACGGGTATTGTCCTCTACGTTGTTACCCAGCATTTCATGCAACGAGGCATAGCCATAAACACCCAGCTTTTGGTTGTCGTAGCTCAACTCGCCACGGCCGCCGTTAGCGGTCACACCGCCCCATTTTTCGCCAGTGCGCTTATCTTCTGAGCCGGCGAACGAGGTCACGCTGTCAGTTACTGGGCGACGAGAAATATTCGCGCCGTAGCGGAAGTTCGAATTCGCCTCAAACGGTCGCGCAACACTCACACCCCCGATCCAGGTCTTGTAGGTGAAACCTATCGGGCTGACCCCGAGATCCGCCTTCAACCCCTGATCAGGATTCTCTACCGCGATGGCAAAACCGACGCCGCTGTCACTTTGCTTGCCCAGCTCAGCGTTGGTCCCACCGCCAAAGCGCTGTGCTGCGAAGCCTTTAACCGCACCAGACGTCAAATGCACCGGCGTCACGCGCAGCGCCACCGTGTTATCGCCCACCGGCATCCGCGCTTCAAACGGCGCTTCCACATCGGTGATTTTGCTCAGGCCTTTCTCACCGTTGTTGCTGCGTGCGCTCAAGCCTTGCACCACATAACCGGTACGGTCACGCAGGATGGTATCCAGCGCACGCCGCGCCGGGCTCAGCTCGGGACTGTCGATGGAGGCAATGCTCGAAGGCGGCACAAACGGATCGCTCAGGTCGTTGGACGTTGCACTCGCAAACGCGTTGGACGTCACGCTCTTGGTTGGCGCATCGATCGGCGGCGGTACGGCGCCGGCAACGGTCAGGTCGGTGACCTGGCGGCGCTGGCCCGGCAAGCCTACGAACGGGTTGTACGAAGTCCCTGGAGCGCCAGCCTGGGCCACTTGGGTCTTGGCCTTCATGGCGTTTTCAATCGCCAGGGCCTTGCGCAGCAACTCGGCAGCTTCGCTGTTCTTGCCCAGCCCTTGGTAAATGCGCGCGGCCGAGGTGAGTGTCTCCGGGTTACCCGGCTCCAGCGCCAGCGCCTTGTCACTGGCGCTCTGCGCCAAGCTGCGGTCATTGCCTTTCAGGGCGATGTCCGCCAGGCCCAGCTGCAGGCGTGCGTTGTTCGGGTTCTGCTGGATCAACGGCGCGTACAACTCCATCGCCTTCTTGCCGTTGCCACTGGCGGCGTACATCCGCGCCAATGTGCCGACGCCCAGCGCGTCATTGGGACGCTGGGCCAAGGCCGGAGACAGCATGTCATAGGCGGCCACCAGGTCGTTCTTCTCGCGCAGGGCATCCGCCTGTTTGACCCGGTACAGGTAAATCAGATCGTCATAGCGCTGGCGACCGATTTCGCTCAAAGGCTGGCCTTGCACTTCGCGCAGGATCTCGCCCGCCTCACTGTACTTGTTGGCCTTGAGCAACACGTTGGCGTATAGCAGTTTCTGGTCGACCGTCGGGTTGGGGTTGTTCTCCACCACCTTCTGCATCATGTCCAGGCCGTATTGCGCGGCGCCGACTTCTACATAGGCGGCGGCCAGTACGGCCACACGCTCTGGCTTCTGACGGGTCAACGGCTCGGAACGCCCCAGCAATGCCAAGGCTTCCGGGCGCTGGCCACGGCGAGCGGTTTCGATGGCCACGTCGGTCTGCTGGTGCAGCGCGATATCGATCGCCAGCTCGTTCATGTCTGCCGTGCGCTGCGCCGCGGGGATACGCCCCAGGGTCGTCTCGGCCTGTTTCCACTCGCTCAGTTGCGCCGACAACAGCGTGCTGGTGTACAGCGCGTCCGGTTGGTTGGGCTGGGTCTTGAGCAAGCCGTCGATCAACGCACGGGCATTGCGGATCTGGCCGTCGCGCAGGTACATGCGCGCCAGGGCAAAGCGGGTCCACGGGTTTTCAGGGTCAGCGTCGAGAGCCTGGCGATAGGCAGCTTGTGCGCCTTTCACGTCACCGCGTTGCTCCGCCAGTTTGCCGACCTGGGTCGCGCGCAATGCGTTGATTTTCACACTCGGTGCGAACTTGGCGCGCTGCGCCGGCGAAACCGAGTCGATCAGCTTCAAGGCCTCATCCGGTTGACCCGATTGGGACAACACGTTGATCAAGCCACTCAAGGCATCCGGGTCACCGGGATGACGGGCCAACACCTTGCGGTAGCCGGCTTCGGCTTCTTCGAACTGGTTGTCCTGAGACTGGAAACCCGCCAACGCGACCGCCGCGCCAGGCTGGCCTGGGTTCAGGCGCTCGGCCTGGGCCACCAGGTCACGGGCCTGGGCGCTGCGGCCGGCGCGTTGGGCGTCACGGCTTTGGCTGATCAGGTTCCAGTACCGTACGTCATTCAGGGCCGACTGCCACGCGGCACCACCGGGCAAGCGGGTGGCTTGGACGAGGTAGTTTTCGGCTTCGCTGTAACGCTCTTGCTGTTGGCGCAATACGCCCATACCACCGAGGGCATCGACGTCATTGGATTTTTGCGCAAGACGCGCGGCCAGCAACGGCTCGGCGGTTTTCAGGTCGCCGTCATCCAGCGCCTTGAAAGCCTTGGTCATCTGCGGGTCGCGCTGCCAGGTGCCGCCGCCTTTGCCTTGGGCAATGCCTTTGTTCATCAGCGCGCGGATCTCGGCGTCATCCGGGTGCACGGTGAGGAACTGCTGGAACAGCGACACCTGGTCCGGCTTCGGCGGGCCGAGCCAGATCAGCGCGAAGCGCCAGGTTTCATCGGCATTGCCGCCCACGTCGTTATTCGGTGCCAGTTTAGCCAGGGCACGAATGCCGTCAGGCCGCGTGGCCGGGTTGCGCGCCAGGTGCTTGGCCAGGAACAACGCAACGATCGGATCGTTGGGACGCTCACGGGTCAATCGCTGCAGGCCAGCGATGGCCTCATTGGTGCCCTTGGCGGTGAATCCAAGCGTGTTGTAGTACTCACGGGCGATCAGGCCTTGCGGCTGACGCCCCTGGAAAATCTGGCGATACAAGGCCACGGCCTGCTCACGCTCGGCATCCGGCTCGCCCAGTTCGCGCGCCTGCTCCAGCAACTTGGCGTTGTCCGGCACGGCCACGGTGATGTCCTGCTCCAGCTGCAACGCCTGACGCGGCACCGGGCTCAGCGCTTGCAAGCGGGCCAGGTACTTTTGCGCTTCAGCCGGACGGTTCTGTTGCACCTGGATCAAGCCGATACCGTACAGCGCATCCGGTTGCTCAGGAGACAGGCTCAAGAGTTTCTGCCAGGTCTCCAGCGCGCGCTCAGGGTTCTTTTTCGACTGCCAGTAGTAGCCTTGCTCAATCAGCAGGGACTGCGGGTCGCTGGTTTCAGCCACGCTGGCCGTCGAGACCAGGGCAGCGAGAATCGCAATGGCTAGCGTGTGACGGCGCATGCGGCCTCCCAGGATAATTTGACCGTACCGTCTTGTTCAAAACGGTACTTCTGATCGGCAAAGCCCTGGCTGAACAGGCTGAGCATGTAGTCGTAGTAGATCGGCTGCGCACTCTCGGGTGCTGAAGGCGCCAGGGCCTTGGCGAGTGCCTCGTCGACCTTGGCCTTTTGCAACTGCGCCAGGGCGGTTTCGCCGCGGGCCTGGAAGAAGGCAATGGTGGACGCGGAGAAACCCATCGGCGTGTAGCCGTTGTTTTTCTCGGCTTCGCCGGTCAGCACGTGGATTTTTTCCGGCGGGAAGCCGGTGACCGATGCGGCCGTTGCGCGGGAAATACCGCCCAGCGACTTGAGCATCGCCGCCGCCAATGGATCGCCTTTGGCGGTCATGCCGGCCCACATGTAGGTGCGGATCGCGTCGTAGCTGCCCAGGTCATCGGAGAACGGGTCGACCACAAACAGCCCGGCGTTGGCGCTGGTCGCGCGATAGCCGACCCAGTTGGCCGCGAGGCCGTGGGGGTTGCTGGCGGTATCGGCGAGCATGCGCGCGTTGCTTTCAGCCACTTCGTTCCAGCCGGCGTTCGGGCGTTCTTTCTGGAAGCGACGCAGTTGTGCAAGCACCTGGTAGCTCGGGTTGAAACGCCACAAGCCGCCCGGATGCACGTAGCCCACCGGCCCCGGCAACAGCATCTTGCCCAGGCCGGGCACACGCACAATCAGGTTGCGCTCAACGTTGGCCAACAACAATTGCGCGTCGGCGCGGTACTGCGGTGCATTCCACACGCGGGCCGCTTCGAGCAAGGCGTAGGCCATCCACAAGTCAGCGTCGCTGGCAGAGTTCGGGTCGATCACACCCCAGGTGTTATCAGCTTTTTTGCCCCACAACCAACCCGGCAGGTTCTGGCCGATGTCGGAGCCCGACATGTTGGCCTTGGTCCAGGTCCACAGCTTGTCGAAGCTCGCACGGTCGTTGCCGACCAACGCAAAGAACATCGCGTAGGACTGCCCTTCCGAACTGCTCTCGGTGGGTTTCATCGACGAGTTCAACACTCGCCCATCATCCTGCACAAAGCGCTTGGCGTAGTTCTGCCACAGCGGCCAGTCACAGGTTTGCGCCTGCGCGCTACCGGCAAACATCACCGCGCCCAGCGCTGCCAGGGCCATGCTCTTGAGCGGGCTCATGCCAACCGCCGTTTTGCACGTGCACGCAGTGACAGGTAGATCAGGGAAGTAACCACCGCCAGACCCAGGAAGGTGATCAACAACATCCAGCCCAGGTGCTGCGACAGCTGCCATTGCATGAATTTGAAGTAGTTGAGCTTGCCGACGTAGTACTGCTCGTCACCCACCAGCGAGCTGATAGTCGTGCCCTGCACCACGGCCAGACTGCCCTGGATCGAGTCTTTGTAATCGTCACCGCCAATCAGCGCCGAGGTGGCTTCCAACAGGCCCTGCGGCTGGTTGCTGGCAATCAGCACCACGCTGCGGCCGCTCTTGAGTGGCGATTGGAAACCGGCCAGCCAGGTGCTGTTGCTCAGGCCTTTGAAGGTAATGCCGGCGTTGGCTGGGTGCTGGTTGGCCGCCGGGTCCGGGCTGACCCAGCTACGTACATAACGTGGCAGGTCAGACAGCAGGAACTGGTGCTGCTCACCATCGCTGGTGGCCGGCAGGTATTGTTGCCACTGCTTGAGCAGCGGTTGGTTGGCGGCGGTGGCGAGCACCAGCAGGTCTTTGTCGGCAACGCTTTGCACGTCCTTGGCCTGCACCACTTTGACGGCGGTGGCCGGGTAGCCGGTAGCTTCGCCGAAGCGGCCCATCACGGTCAGGTAGGCGGTCATCTCGTCGGTGCCGAAGTTATCGGGCATGACCACGGCGGATTCCGACAGGTCAGCCAGACGGGTGAACGGGAAGCCGGAGTCGTTGAATACGCCCAGGTTCGGCATGGCGATGTAATGCTGGTAGCCGGTGACGTCGAGGGTGGAATCCGGGTCGATGGAGCCACGCATGTTGTCGACGATGATGTCGCGGCATTCGCCTTCTTTGATGTAGTCGTACATGAAGCGCAGTTGCAGCTTGGACTTGGGCGATGCCGAGCTGATCGGCAACAGGGTCGTCACTTCGCGCGGCAGGCTTTCGTCTTTCTTCAACTGGTCGAGCAGGGTCTGGCCACCGCCCAGGTTGGTCACCGACGGCAATGCCACGGATTTCATGAACTGATCATTCAGGCCGATCAGCAGCGACGAGTTGGTCGACACTTGCTGTGGCGTGTAGCGGTATTTGAGCTTGAGCGGCACGCCCTCTTCACGCCAGTTGAACAGGTCCGGCGGCAGGCGCATATCGACGCTGATCGCGCCAGGGTTGTAGCCCGACACGCTGAGTTTCTGCTGTTCGATCAACTCGCCCAGACGCACCGGGCGGTTGCTTGGCAACCAGTTGGGCGCGTCGTACGGACGGCGCGGTGCCAGGCTGTCGAGCTTGGTGATGACCACGCTGTTGCCGGCCAATACCGGGTTACCCAGCACGACCGCGTTGGCGGCGCGCTTGAGTTCTTCGCCGTCACGCCCGGTGACGATCAGCAGTTTGCCGTTGACGTCATTGGGGTTGGCGATGAGGGTCAGGGTCGGACCGGTCGGCTTGGCGACCGCAACACCGTGCACGTCCAGTGCGTCGGCGGTTTGCACCAGTACGATGGCGTTGCCTTTGGCCGGTAGCTCACCGAGGGTGCTCGGGAACGTCGCGCCCCGGTAGCTGGCGAGGCCGCCGATCCATGAAGACAGGGCACCGGCCGCTTCCAGCGCGGCGCTGTCGGGCGCAGTGGCGAACACGAATGGCAGGCTGACCTGGCGCGCGTCACGCTTGTCGAAGAACGGCAGCGGCAGCACGGCCAGGTCATCCTTGAGCACGATGGGCTCGACCTGCACTTTGAGCTCGCTGCTGTTGCTGATCTTGGCCCACAGGCTGCTGTGCAGCGGGTCTTCGCAAGACATGGTGTAGTGGCCGATGAACTGCAGGCTCAAACGGTTGAACTCGGTGATCAGCTTCGGCGGAAGCTGCACCAGTTGCTCCTGCTGGATGCCAGCGCCGTCTTTGGGCAGCGCCAGGCTGGCAGCGACTTCGCCGTTGACCAACACGTTGATCTGCGAGAGGTCGGCCAGCAGCGCCGGCGAGTAGCTGTACTTGAGCAGCAGTTGCGCGCCCTTCACCACTTCATCGGCACGGATATCGAAGTTGACGCTGTCGGACGACTCCACGCCTTGCAGGTTCATGGTGTCGCGACGCCCCAACTGCTTGAGGGTCAGGCTGTAGCCGTTATCGGTTCTTTGTACCGGCACGGTGGTGGCCGCTTGCTCGGCAGCTTGCGCCAGGGTGTTGAGGCCCATCAGCGAGGCGATCATCAGCGCGAGTGCACGGCGCGGATGAGGGCGAGCGAATATCTTCGAGGTCATGGCTTGTCCATCAGCGTATCAAGCGGTTTTGTGGGGGTGCGGCTCAAGGCCAGACGCAGTTCATGTAGGGTGGCGCGGCCCAGGGTGAACAAGCCGCCGATGCCGATGGAGCCCACTTCACGCAGGGCCGCCAGCGGTGTATCCGGCTGGCCGGCGCCCCAACTCGCGGCCCAGGTATCGGCGCGGGAAAAGGTCAGGCGAACCAACTCGCTTTGCTGGCGCAGGCTGAGGGGCTCGAACTGGGCGCCGATCTGCGCGCCCTTGCTGAACACCACGCGGGCATCGAACAGACTGTCCTGGCCGTTGCGCGACAGTACCAATTGCACGCGCTCGCCCTGGGTGATCGAGTGACCATCGGAGAGCATCAAGCCGAAGCCGTTTTGCGAGAAATCCTGAGTCGTGCCTTCAAGCACACGGCCGTCAGCACAAATGATGCTCACCGGCAGCTTGGCGCTGACACGCGGTTCGGAACGCACTTGGCGCGCTTCCGAAGCCACGGCCACGGCGGCGCTGGTGATGATCAGGTTGTAGAGGGTCCAGGTCAGGTTGATCGCTACCGTCACAGCGGTGGACTCATCGCCCCAGATCAACTGGTGGATACCGAAGCCCAGGCCGACCAGATTCACCGCCAACAACACCAGGTACGGGCGCGCGAGTTTCCAGTCGAAGAACTGCTTGTCGATGATGCCGCCCTTGTCGGTGACGTTGAAGCCCCCGGCCTTGGGGTTGACCAGCGCCACCAGCACCGGTGGCAGGATGTACCAGGCCAGTACCGTCTCGTACACCTCGTTCCAGAACGAGTGACGGAAACGCCCCTGGATCCGCGAGTTGGTCAGGCTTGAATGCACCAAGTGAGGCAATACGTAGGCGACGATCATCAGCGCCGACGCGTGGAAAATCTCCGCGCCGAACACCAGGTAGGCCAACGGTGCGGTCAGGAACACCAGGCGCGGCAAACCATAGAAGAAGTGCAGCATGGCGTTGGCGTAGCAAATGCGCTGGCCCCACTTGAGGCCCTTGCCCAGCAGCGGGTTGTCGGTGCGGAAGATCTGCGCCATGCCCCGCGCCCAGCGAATTCGCTGGTTGATGTGGCGCGACAGGCTTTCGGTGGCCAGGCCCGCGGCTTGCGGGATAGCCAGGTAGGCGGTGTTGTAGCCCAGGCGGTTGAGCTTGAGCGCGGTGTGGGCGTCTTCGGTCACGGTCTCGACGGCTACGCCGCCGATTTCCAGCAGCGGCTTACGGCGGATGACCGCACAGGAGCCGCAGAAGAAGGTGGCGTTCCACAGGTCGTTGCCGTCCTGCACCAGGCCGTAGAACAGCTCGCCCTCGTTGGGCACGGCGCGGAAGGTATCGAGGTTCTTTTCGAACGGATCCGGCGAGAAGAAGAAGTGCGGCGTTTGCAGCATCGCCAGCTTCGGATCCTTCAGGAACCAGCCCAGGCTCACTTGCAGGAAGGAGCGCGTCGGCACGTGGTCGGCGTCGAACAGGGCGATGTATTCACCGTCGGTGACCTTCAACGCTTCGTTGAGGTTACCGGCCTTGGCGTGGAAGTTATTGTCGCGGCGAATGTAGTTCACGCCGACCTTGCGGCAGAAGTCACGGAAGTCGTCGCGGCGGCCGTCGTCCAGCACGTGGACGCGCAGCTTGTCCTTGGGCCAGTCCATTGCCTGGGCAGCGAAGATGGTCAGTTTTACGATGCTCAGCGCTTCGTTATAAGTCGGGATGAACACATCGACCGTCGGCCACTCTTCGGGCTCGGTCTTGAGCCACACCGGCGTACGGCGCAGCGGCCAGGCGGTTTGTACGTAGCCGAAGATCAGGACGATCAGGGCGTAGAACTCGGCGGCGACCAGGCCGTAGCCGAAGAACATGTCGATCCAGGTCTCGAACCCGAGGGTGGAGGTGAGCCGCCAGAACATGTAGCGCAACGACGCCACCAGCGACAGCACCACCAGCGCGAGGATCGCCAGGCGTCCGGGAATTTTGCGCAGCACCAGCACCGCCAAGAAGCACACGCCGGCAAACAGGCATTGGCTGTAGAGGTCGAGCGGTGCGCTGATAATACCCAGCAACAGCAGGGCGCCGAGCACGCAACTGGCAACAACCAGCACCGTACGCAGCGCCGCAGGCCACCGATTGAAGCGCGCAATCGCGCCATTTAGGCGCTGTTCAGCGCGCCCTTCGACGAAGGGCGTGGAGGACGTATTGTCGGTCATGGGAGGTCCGAGTCGATGCGTTCGAGCAAGGTGCGGCACAGGGCGTGGACGTCCTGGCTGCCGATACTGTTGACGGTGGGGTCGAGGGGATCGCGACCGTAGGCTTGGGCTTCACTGAACGCGGGGTCGCGGTGAACCGTCCCCAGCAGGGCAGCACCCAGACGGGTCTTGAACACCTCGGCCATGTCCAGGCTGAAGCGGTGGGCCGCGTCCAATTGGTTGATCACGTAGAAGCGCTGTGGCGGTTTTTCGCGAGTGAAGTACGGCGCAAGCACACTGTCCATTTGGTCGAGGGTGCTGAACGAGGCCACATCCGGCTGCACGACTACCAGCACCGCATCGGCCACCGACATGGCCTGGCCGAGGTACACGGTATTGCCGGCCGGGACGTCGATGATCACAGTGTCCTGGCCATTCAATTTAAGGCTGGCCAATCGTTTGCCCAGCCACTCGCTATCCTCACCCAACCAACGGTTCAGACTCTGCTGCTGCTCGTGGCCGGTGCTGCCAAATGCCACCAGCCTGCAACCGGCAAAACCGCGTTCAGGCAGGGCTTCCCAGCTTTCATTGAGCAAGCTGATCGCGCCGACGCCAGGCATGTCGAGGCCCAGGCACAGGTGATGACGCAAAGCATTCTGCGGGTCCAGGTCCAGGGCGAGCGCCGGGCGACCCTGGCGCTGCAAGCCGCTGGCAATCGCAGCGGTCAGGGTACTGCGACCGACGCCGCCTTTCACCGAGACAACCACCACGACGTTGGGGTTGGATTGCTCCGAATACACTTCACCGTCACGCCCCTCCATCACTTCGGGCGGCCGCAGGTGGTCGGCTTCGCCTTGGCTCAGCTCCTCCAACAGACGCAACAAAGGCGCTGAAGGCGCTTCGATCACAGGCAGGGCTTGAGTGACTGCTGGGGTCTCCAGAACCTCTACATCGTCCTCGATAAACTCATGGACAAAGTCGATCTCGCGGTAGCCACTCGGGTTGGCACCCAGCTTGTTGAATAGTTTTGAAATGTCATCTGCTCGACTCACTCACTGCCCCTCCCCACCTGTTTGCGCTCTAAAGGCGATAAAAAGGTCAGCAATAAGCTGACCTTGTATTTTTCTAGTTATGTGGTGTCGGGTGCATTCTGTGATATCACATTGATGGTGTCAGTATTTTGATGCTTTTAGTTCAAATTAATCCGACGAACGGCATAGCGCCATTTTTATGACTTTTTTGTGCTGAAAAGTGCATTCGCTGTAAGAACATGAACTTGCGCTGTTATTTCGCGAAAATTGCTGTCCGGGTGGACAAGAACGGCGCAAAACTGACATACCCATCAATAAATATTCGATTGCCCAACATGGTCTCGAAAAATTACCTACATCAAACCGCGATTAATCTGACGGTTTATATCGCGCAACAGAATACGGAAACCTCACCTGTATTCAAGGGAAAACCAGCCGAGCGGTTGATTCGAATCCCCCGCGAAGCCACGGCCCGTGTATCGGTGCGTACAGGCACCGCCTCGCTGGACAGCGAAGCAAAACCCGCGCCGCACGACTCCACTAGGGCACTCAATCTGCTAAGCCCGGAGGATACCGCCCATTAACTAAACTAAATTGATCGCAGTCAGCCTGTTGGCTTTTGGCTTTTGGCTTTTGGCTTTTGGCTTTTGCTGCAAATGCCGACAGAGATAGGCAGTGGGCTACAAGAAGTTCGGGAAGAACTGTGGGAAGGGGCGTTGATACCCATAACAACCGGGCACCCGAGCGCCCGGTATTGGAGCGGGCCCGCCTTATTGGCGCACGCGGCGCTCGGTGAACGCGTAGTCATCCTGGCAATCGCTGGTAGGGTCCGACGACACACTCACGTAGTGAACGGTGTCGGCGTCGAGCAGCTTATAGGTGTACACATCTTGCGAACGTACGCCGTCCGTGCGCAACTCATTCTTGCCATTGGCCGCAGACCATGAACCCTGCTCGGTCTGGATCACCTGAGTCTGCTGCGCGTCGCGGTAGAAGGTAATGACGAAGCGACCGTTTCACGTGAGGCGTCCTTTGGATGCGATGAGATTGCACCGGGTTAGACCCTTCGGCGACCCAGGAAGAATCCTACCCTTGCTGATCGGAAAAAGAGGCGCGGATGAAAAAACCTTGGGTTCTGCAAAAATAGTCAGAATTCAGGGGTTTACAGAACCTTTCCAATCGCTATAATCGTCGCCCTAACACGCCGGTATAGCTCAGTTGGTAGAGCAACTGACTTGTAATCAGTAGGTCCCGGGTTCGACTCCTGGTGCCGGCACCACATTAGGCTTCATTGCATTCCATCGAATGCTCTGGAAGCCCCGAAAACCCGCCCTTTGGCGGGTTTTTTCGTTCCAGGACCCTCTGTCGGGATCCAATAAAATCCCCCTTCCCCGAGGGTATGTTAGGGGTACTGCGATTTTCCGGTCAGGAGCGCGTACCCCTATGCCACGTCTAGCGATCCCTCTCAGCGACCTGCAATGCCGCACGGCCAAAACCCGCGAACGCGCCTACAAACTGTTCGACGGCGGCGGCATGTACCTTTTCGTCAAACCCAATGGCGTGAAGACCTGGCGCTTGAAGTACACCAAGCCCAGCGGCAAGGAAGGTACGCTCATCATCGGCAATTACCCCATCGTTACCCTTTCCGTCGCACGACGTAAGCGAGACGAAGCCAAGGCGTTGCTGCTCGACAACCTCGACCCAATGGAAGAAAAGAAGAAGGCCAAGATCGTAGCCCAGCGAGCGGCACTGCTTTTCGAAACCGTTGCTCTGGAGTGGCACGCCGACATGTCCCGTCGCTGGACCGAAGGACACGCAAAAACCGTGATGAGCCGACTGCGTACCCACGTCTTCCCGCTGATCGGCCAACGACCCATCGCTGAACTAGATACCCATGACCTGCTAGAGATCACCCAGCGCATCAAGGAACGCGGCACCATGGATGTGGCGTTACGGGCACAGAACTACTTATCCACCATCATGCGCGGGGCCAAAAGGGCTCGGCAGATCACCATGAATCCTGCACTGGATCTGGCAGGCTCGATTCACGCGCCGCGCACAGTCCATCGCCCGGCCCTCTCCCTCAACCGCCTACCCGAACTGCTACACCGTATCGACAACTACAACGGCCGCGAGCTGACGCGCCTTGCCGTGCTGTTGACGTTGCATGTATTCGTCCGCTCCAGCGAACTGCGCTTCGCTCGATGGAGTGAGTTCGACCTTCAACGCGCCATGTGGGAAATCCCCGATACGCGCGCACCGATTGAAGGGGTACGCAACTCCACACGCGGGACCAAAATGAACGGCGACATTCAAATGGTTCCGCTATCGCCGCAGGTCATCGAAATACTGGAGCGCCTGCGCAGCCTCAGTCGCTTTTCAGAGTTGGTGCTACCAGGAGACCACAAGTACTGGAAGCCCTTGTCCGAGAACACGGTGAACACCATGCTCCGCAACGTCGGCTATGACACCAGCAAGGACGTGTGCGGCCACGGCTTCAGGACCATGGCCTGTAGCGCCCTACTAGAGTCCGGATTATGGATCCGACGCTGCCATCGAAAGACAAATGAGTCACAAGGAACGCAAGCGCGTGCGCGCCGCGTATATCCACAAAGCTGAATTTCTGGAGCAGCGCAGGCTGATCATGGCGTGGTGGAGCAACTACATCGACGCCAACCGCCATGGGCATGTGACGCCCCACGAATTCGCTCACCCGGTTGGTGACAACATTACCGCCCTACAAAATAGCCGTGGTGCATCCAAACGTGGGTAAGCCAATGAGATCACCGCAGTCCGCCCTTCCACGCGGGTCCATCCAAGCGGGGCTGCAAAGCCGCCCTGCTTGGATGGACCTCACTTAAAAAATCTAAAGCCCACGCGAATTGTCTGTGGAAAACCATGGATTTCCACCGGTGGATAATTTCATCCACAGCCGCAGAACGCCCGAAAATGCAGATCTTGACCCGAATTATCCACAGGCGTAGAAAAGATCGGGCAAAGCGCTGTCGTTGACAGCAACCCAGGTAGCCAGGACCTTTAAGGCTACGCCACACCGTGGTGGTTCACCCAAAGTGCGATTAGCGTCCGGCGGCTCGCACGGTCACTCACCAAGTGATGGATGCCTACTTCAGATCATTGCCATTGTGGCAAATACATCCCTCTACCCAGCTGCCCTGCAGCAACCTATCCGCTTGGCCATTTCACTGCGCCAACCTGCGCCCGTCTCTTTCTTCTGGAAAGAGACGGGCGCTCCTACCGCTGCTGCAGCCCACCTCGTATAAGGCTTTGCGGCAATTCCCTCTGTGACAATCGGCGTGACAAACACCGAAGTCATCAGCAACAGCGACGCAGATGATGGTGCCGCAGCCCACGGAATGGACTGCACCTGACTGACAGCCAGGCATGCCTCGGTCATCGCATTACTGCCTTCACCCGACTCAGGATCTCGCGGCGCTGGTCTCGTCAACCAATGCAGCCTCCACCCGCCCACCGGTAACGGTGTCCAGGGGGCCAGATCATGAGATGCCCAAGCTCCTGGTCGTAAGGAGCCGCCAGTCCCGCGCTAGTGGGCAACCCTCACAGGTCGCAGGGACCTTGATCCCTGATAACACTCAACATTCGTGGCGGGATGACGTGGGGAAAGTTTCAAAGGTTTTGGCTTCGAGAGGAGTTTGATCATGGCGCTAGTAGGTAGACGTGATGGGCGCAATTTTGGCTATGGCCGGCAGCTGAGTTATGCCGGACCGCAGGCGTTGCGCGACCTATTTGGCGGCGGGCATTACGGCACGGTCAAGGCGCACAGTGATCGCTGGCAGGCGTTTGTACGCTGGTGTCGGTCGGAGGAAGGGCCGGGGTTTAACGATGCGCGGCAGATTGATCGGCAGACCTTGCTGGACTACGCCGGACATCTGCGCCAACAAGTTGAACAAGGTGAGCTGGCCGTCGCCACTGCGCAAAACCGGTTGTCCAGTGTGAATCGGACCATGGCCGCGCTTCGCGGTGATCAGTTTGTGAAAGTGCCGAGCCCGAGTAAGGCGCTGGGAATGCGCCGCACCACTGTTCGTCGTTCAGTGCCGCAAGGCCAAGACCGCGAACAGGTGAAGCGGATCGTAGAGGTGCTTTGCGAAAACCAGCAGCCGCGCGCCGCGGCCATCGCTCAGTTAGCGCGAGCCACCGGTATGCGCTTGCGCGAGGCGATTTTGGCCGACCTTCCCCGTCTAAAACGTGAAGCCAAGCAATTCGGCAAGATCAACATCCAGGACGGCGCCAAAGGGGGCCGCTCAGGTGCCTCCGCGCCTCGTTGGATTACGGTAGATGATCATATTCGTGAAGCTCTGAGGTTTGCCGAACAGGTTTCGCCCAATGGTGGCCGCAACCTGCTGGCACCGAACGAAAGCTACCTCGATTTCTTGCAGGGGATCGTCCGCCCCGCCCGAGATATCCTCCATACGCACAATCTCAAAGGCTTCCACGAATTGCGGGCAGCTATGCGTGCGAACGCTATGAGCAAATCACCCATCATCTCGCGCCCATCAACGGTGGCAGGTGCAGGCGCCTCAATCCACGCCTTGATCGAGAGGCACGCTTACAAATCAGCTATGAGCTCGGACACGGCCGTATCGACGTGGTATCGGCGTACATCGGTGGCCCAGCATGAGCAAGCCATTCGATATGGAGCTGTTCCTGACGGGCGTCCTGACCGGATCGCACACCACCCGCCAACGCCACCTGCGTCAGGCGAAGGCTATCCAAACAGCGATCGCTGAGCGCTGGCAACGCGACAATCCATGGACTTGGCAGAGAAAGCACCTTGCGTGGTTTTTGAATCACAACCTAAACCAGCACACTGAATCGACGCGCTATTACTATTTGCTGACCATGCAATTACTCACTCATCGCTTAGGAAAACCCTGGCAGTTCAACCGCTAAACGAAGATCAGAAAACGGCCAGTAGCGAACGTTCTGACGTGCTCCTGCAAAGCTAGGTGGCCACACATTTCTAACTGCTTCTGCCTTCGTGACCGAGTAAATGCCGTGCTTCCTGGCGTTATGGTTGCCGGCAGGCGCTCCAGTGCTTACCTCGCATTCGGCCGTCTCGTCCTCGCAGGGTTACACAGTCTTGTTTTGCATTGGCCGACAAAACATCATGGGTGGCGCAATGCAATCTCTCTTGAAAAGGACTCACATCGATGGCCAGAGACAACTTCAGCGACCTGACCAAAAGTGACTTGGCGAGAAACGCCCACCTACACTGTGTTTATCCAGGATGTCCCCGCGCCACACACGGCCCAACGGAGTTAGGGGAGAAATCGATCAACGTCGGGCATGCAGCTCATGCCTCCGCCGCATCCCCTAAAGGCCCTCGTTTTAATACGGAAATGACGCCTGAACAGCGAAAGGCGTATGAGAACGGAGCTTGGCTATGTGCTCACCATGCGACATTGATCGACAGAGACCCCGAAAGTTATCCAGTTGAAACAATCCGCGGTTGGCAAAAGCAGGCTGAAGATAGAGCCCGCGAAGCCCTCACCGGACGCCACATGCGCGCAAACATCGGCTATGAGGAGGTTTGCTCTAAACTCGAGGCCTTCCTCAAAGAAACGAACCGAATCTCCATCACCATTCATCGCGGCATAGAAACCAAAATGCAGATCAAAAATGAGGTGATAGTCGCGATTGGAGGCCTGGTTTCGCAATGTTCTGGATGGAACTGGCGACCTACTAACAAGTTTCACTCCCTTGACCAAACCACTTCGTCCATTCAGCAACGAGCTATTGGCTCCCTTAGCATGATTCACAGTGAGGTGAGCGACTCGACCAATTGGTACAACGATGGTTACCACCGCACCATTATTGGAGCGCAAACAGTGTTTAGCCTTACCCCACAGCATGAGCTGGATCGAATTAACGCTTCCGCATCGAAAGTCGTTACTGCGTACCTAGATTACCTTGAATGCATTGATCTTCTCAGGCAGTACGCTTCAGGGAAGCGCTCGTTTCAATAGGTCGACCAAGAGACTCAGCTACCCGAAAGTTTGGCGGCTGAGCGGCCTCCTTGGTTACATTAAGACGCGCCATGCTCGTCAAGCTTTGGCGGACTTCTATGTAGCTTTCCGCTCCGAGATCTAGCCAGTTTAGCTTCCGTTCAGTGCGAATGAATCAACGACTGCTTTGGGTTGTGGATTCAATCGGTGGTCGCTTCCGACCCAGGCTGTGTGAAAAC
This sequence comes from Pseudomonas sp. MYb541, assembly GCF_037479595.1. Taxonomy (NCBI): domain Bacteria; kingdom Pseudomonadati; phylum Pseudomonadota; class Gammaproteobacteria; order Pseudomonadales; family Pseudomonadaceae; genus Pseudomonas; species Pseudomonas sp. MYb541. The sequence goes on from NZ_JBBGYS010000013.1 coordinate 61,220, forward strand.
GTTTTGGAGTGAGTTTGACACTCAGAACCGCAACGGAAATCGCATTCCTACGCAAATTTTAGGTCTGGCTGACCAGCCAAACGCTGCCAGATTTTACGTAGCAACGCAGACTTCAAAACGGGGCATGCGTTTTCACTCAGCCTGGACCCAAAGCAGCCGATCAGGGCGTCTACGAAAGCAGATACGGTTCATTGCGTCCTTCGATTTCGATCACAAACGCCAGATACAGTCTATGACTTCGTAATTTGCATCCCGTTAGATCGCGTTGGTACACTATTGCCGTGTGGGAGTTAGTGGTCGAAACGCCGGCCGATTAAAGAAAGTTCGCTCAAAGCCGGAGACTGGGTTCAAATCCTAGCTACACAAAAAATTATGCCAACACCCGCCCTGCAACCGTTCCTAAATGCCACCGGTCATATCGTTCATCACTTGAACTCGATTGTGGTGGGCCTAAGCGCAGTCGAAACGGGTATGGCAGTAAAGCCCGCAACGATGGACATCACATGGTCACCGCACAGCCCTCGGACTTCGGGTCGGCAGGCGCGGGCTTTTGCACTTCGTTCCACATTGGTGTTTCTCTCCGAAGAGCTGAATGGCTATTTGGATCGCCTCACAACTTTCCCAGGCGTGAACAGGCCCGCAGATTGGGAATCAAAGAGCAAATCGGATCGCTTGATGGCCGTTTGGCGACTTCTGGGCCTAGAAGAAGACTTCATCCTCGTAGGCGCGCTTCTGGTCGGGCATTGGCGAAACCGGATTATTCACCGAAAGTCGAATGCACGCCTCACGGATGCTCAGCGGATGCTGTTCGTTAACGCTGCGGATAAGATTGGCGAGAACTTCAAAAACCTTGATCCGACGCGAACGCTTGAAGACTTCGAGAAAGATACACCGACCTTGAAGGATGTGTCATCGCTAACCGCTATGGCCATCCGTTGCGTGAAGAAGCTTGATGACGCTGTCCCTGAGCCGAAGAGTGCGGAGGAGATAGCCATGTGGCTATCTGCACTAGGCCTGTCCGACGATCTTGATCGAGTGCGGCGCATCTCCTCTGCCAAAGGAAAAGAGCAGGTCGGAGTTTCCACATTTTTGCGAACACACTGTCCAGAATTGTTGGATGCTTACACCTACTATATCGGCGATGAAGCGTAACTGGGCAATTGACGCTGCCACCAAGTCGCAGGGTTGCGCGCGCCTATTCTTTGCCGATCCTCTCTAATTTCGAGTGACCAATTTTGGCCGATCTCTGCCTGTCACAACTGACGGAAATCGACCCAAAGCGGACACTAACGCCTGAATTGAGTTGCACCGAGAAACGGCGTCGGCTTGAACGATAGGGCTTGTAGGCTACAAAATTGGTTCAACCCGAGTCGCATATATATCATTCGTAATCGGGTCTGAGTTTATTGTGCTTGGAGGAATGGGGCTGATGGTTTTCTTGATTTCAAGCTTGTTGAGGTGTTTTTTGAAGAAATCCAAATAAGGGCTGTCTCCTTCCAAAAAAACCATCAAGTTCTCTTTCGCACGGGTGAGTCCAGTGAATACCATTTCCGGGCTATCATTGTTATTGATCAGTAAAAAAATTAGCGGAGACTCAAACCCCTTGAAGCTATGTGTGGAACTGAGCTTCATCACGCCGCTATTGAGGTTGAACCCGATCTTCTTGGCCCCGCCAATCTTATCGTAGCTTTGAGAGTATTTAGGATGCTCGGATACTTCGCGCGAAGGGAAAGAGCACAGAGTCCTTTCCTTATGGGATTCTGAAGTCCTTAGGACGTAATCAAGATTTCTAAGAACGGTCTCTTGGGAGGAAATTATAGAGATATCGTTCGGGTGAATCTTGTTGTCTTTTGCTATCTCAATGATCGCCCCAGCCAGTTGCCCAAGACTTTCTTTTACAAAAATACCGAAGGCTTGAACTCCCACGCTGGTGAGACTCAACTGGAAAGATTCATCGGTATCTAGTTCGTAGTTTTGAAAAAGAAAGCTCTTCTGGAACGATTCCACTAAAGAGATAATGGGAGACTCAGTCGTATAGCGATAGCTTTTAGTCAATTTAACCCATTTCCCAAAACCTTCAACGACTCTCGAACGCCGCTCTTCGTCCAGTGCACGCTTGTAGATATTCTGCTTCTCGTCGCCGAAAAGAACCATTTCTCCATCATTCTCAAGGAAGTAGGACCGAATGATTTTTATCCACTCTGGTTTGTAGTCTTGGATTTCATCAATCAAGATAGTGTCGTACTTGGCCTCGATTTCCACACCTTCGAAAACCTTCGGGTTACTATAATATTTCGCTTCAAGATAACGGTCACGTTCTATAGCAATTCGCTTTGCAATTGCAGGATTTTTTCCTTCGTACTGAAGGTCTTTTAGGATCTCGATCTCAATTCCAGAGTTGTTGAGCGATTTGGTTATAAATCTATGGTAATTGGCGATATCAAAATAAGACCAGGAAAAATCTTCTCTAATGGCACTGATCTTGTCGTGGATGTAGCTGCCCAGAGTAATATTGAAGGTCAATACCAGGACGCTGCCACCGTGGCGCTTATGAGCATTGACGGCTCTGCCGGCGAGCACGACGGTTTTTCCCGAACCTGCAAGTCCACAAACTTTTGTTCGTGCCTTAGCTGCACTCTGGATCAGCTTGCTTTGCTTGTCGGAGTAGTTGACCGGCTTGCCTTCCGAAGCATAATGATAGGGTGGGTTCAGCAGCCGCTTGAATTCGGCGTACACGGATTCATCGAAGGTGCTTTCCTTCGCTGTTATGGGAAAGCTGATTTTTGGGAGGCGATCTTTGTGAAGAGACAAGGACATGTCCCGTTCAAATCTATGTTTGCCTCGCTCGATCCATCCTCGAGTTTTCTCGTATGCATCAAAGTCTCGTTTCTTTGACTTGAATCCGTTCTCATTTTCACGCGACTGGTCGTACAGTCGATCAAGGTTAGGTTGATATAGTCGCTGTATTGCTTCCTTGCTACCGTAATGAAAGTACACGTAGGTCTTGATCATTTTGAAGAAGCTTTTATTCTTCAAGCTCTTTTCTAGTAGCCCATTGATGTGAATGTCAAAAAAATTTTTCTTGTAGGCGTAGACCTGAGCGAAAGGAGATTTAACTTGCTGTGACCGCGAAGCGGTGCTGACGGACCATTTATTGTCGGTGTCGATGCTGTAGAGATCTAGGTTCCAGTCCTTAACCTCTATGATGATCACCCCCGCTTTCGGGGACATGAGCACTATGTCTGGCCGATCCCCGTTGAAGCAGGGCTGAAAATAGACTTCAACCTGATCGTCTAAATTTGTTGCCAAGAACTCCAGAAGAAACACTTCCCCTTCGGTTGGCTTTTGCTTCGCCGCTTTCGCAGTTTCCAAATTCGGTATGAGTATCGCCATAAGAGACCTGAATCGCCAAGGTTTTCGAGTAGCCCTAACGTTTGGCTGAGGGTGACCGGAAGCGCAGCTTACGGACGTTCCGAGTGAGCGAAGCGAACGATATGAGCCAATTGAGATTGCCCGACCGAACAAAGGAAATGATGCCAACGCCGAGCATAACCGGCGGAGTGCACTGCGTGTCGGCTTTGGTTCGGAAAGTTGTTTGTGCCGTGCGCATTGTGTGAAAGCAACTCCTTTGCTGTGCACAAATAACGGCCTCTACTGCCAGGCGGCCATTCGATTCGGGGAGCACCGCGACGATACGGTGATTGTGTTTCCTGGCTCATTGCTGGGAGCCGCGAAGTGGTTTCCGCTTGAACACATTGTTGGGTGAACAGAGAGCACAGCACATGGTCGGGCAAGACGTCCGATCCGAAAGACTGAAGTGCCAGCGCCTAGTGCGCGCACTGCGCCGCAACCGCCGAAGAAGGACGGCCGCCGCGGCCTCCCGAAGGTGAGCACCTGACTACCGCTGTGAGTTAAGCACGTCTATTCGTGAGAGTCCGTATGGCCGTCTGCTGCCTGTCGCCACGGCAGCTTTTGGCGGATTCCTGCCTATTCTCTACGGAAGGGATGATCGACAACGTTCGAATTCAGGAGGTTTACCATTCGTATGCGGCTCTGAATTACTTACAGACCGACAATGTGCTGACATCTAAAAATTCCCGAATTCGATTCCACATAACGCCATAACTAGCTGATTTATTTATAGTTACTAGTTGGGGTACGCCGAATTTTCCAGCGAAATCCAGACGCCCGGAAAACCTGGCCTCGCCGAGACATACCGTTCGTCTGGTGCCGCACCATATCTCGAAGCCCCGCAATGCGGGGCTTTGTGGTTTCTGGGGTTTGGAACATCACTCTTTCTGAAACCACTAACCCCCCTTCAGTCCAAGATTCGTCCAATTTCATTTTAGGGACGCCTCGACATCACGCACCTAAAAACCCTTGTGCTGTACGAGTCACCTTCACCGCCCCCTCATCCAGAAACACCCAAGCCGTGGCAAACACGTGAGGGCTTGGGTGTTTTTGAGGTGTCCTAGCGAAAACCATGCTGTCCAGACAGGACGCTCGTATCGGCGAAATTGGCTTTGCGATTGGCTATGAGTCCGAGGCGGCGTTCAGCCGCGCCTACAAAGCCTTTTTTGGTCGCTCGCCACGGGAGGACAACGCCCGGCCGGGGTAGGCCGGGACGTGTTTATCAATGACCCGCGCTTTGCCCACCGTCGACATGCAGAATCTCGCCGGTGACAAACCCAGCGCGCTCCAGATAGACGATCGCCTGGGCGATGTCACTCACCTCCCCCATATGCCCGACCGGATGCAATTGCCCGAGCGCCCCGTGGGTTTCTTCGCTGTGCATCGGCGTCTTGATAATCCCTGGGCTCACCGCGTTCACCCGGATGCCACGCTTGGCGTACTCGATCGCCAGGGACTTGGTCGCTGAATTCAGCCCACCTTTGGTGAGGTTGGCGAGTACCGATGGCACGCCGTCGATGGCGTGGTCCGCCAGGCTGGTGGTGACGTTGACGATATGGCCAGCGTTGTTCTTTTCCATCTCGGCAATGGCGAGTTGGGTGATGTAGAAGAAGCCGTTGAGGTTCACCGCGAGCACATTGGCGTAGTCCTCCTGGGTGTAGGCCGTGAAGGGCTTGGCGATAAAAATACCGGCGTTGTTGATCAGGCTGTCGATGCGCCCGAAGGTGGCCAGGGTTTCGCGGATGACGCGCTGGGCGGTGGCCGGGTCAGCGATGTCGCCGGCGACGGTAAGGATGTCCGGGTCGGTGGACGGTTGGATCGAGCGCGAAGTGGCGACGACCCGGTAATCCAAAGCGCGGTAGGCCTGGACCACGGCGGCGCCGATACCTTGCGACGCGCCGGTGATGATGACGACTTTTTTCATGAGAGTTCTCCGGTAGGGATTCAGGCTTGGGATTTGCGGTATTCGGTGGTGGTGATGCCGGCGTAGCCCCAGTTATCGGTATCGACTTCTTCGATGACGATGTGGGTCAGGTCCGGGCGTTTGTGCAGGACGCGTTCGAGGGTTTCGGTGAACTCGGCGATGACCTGGGCTTTTTGCTCCGGGGTAACGCCGTCACGGGTGATGCGCAGGCTGACAAAGGGCATGGCAATGACTCCAGTGGCCGGCCATCGGGGTGATGGGCGGGCAGTGGGGCCAATTTAGGCTTGCGCCGGAAGGGGATAAAGGCGGGGCCGGGTACTTCATTCGTACTGCGGTGTAACAAGACAGCGCTGGAATGCCAGGCATAAAAAAACCCCGAACCAGTCGGGGTTTTTTATCGCCCGAAATCAGGCGCGACGTTGGATCAATTAGAAAACGTTGATCGGGTAGTCGGCGAACAGACGGATTTCGTTACCGCCTACGTTGTACTGGTCAGCGTTGTTGGAGACACGCAGCCAGGAGGCGCGAGCACGCAGGCTCAAGTCTTTGGCTGGACCGCTCTGGACCACGTACTTGAACTGGTTCCAGATTTCACGCTCGGTGCCGTCGCCGCGGTTGGTACCGTCGTCGATGTTGGTACCGCGAACGTAGGCAACGTTGTAGGTCAGGCCTGGTACGCCGAAGGTGGCGAAGTCGATGCCGTAGCCAAGCTGCCACGAACGCTCGTCCTTGCCGTTGAAGTCGGACCAGTAGGAGTTGGCCAGCAAGATGGTGTTACCACCGTCGCCGATGCCGCCAGCGTTGCGGTAGCCGCCGTAGAGGTAACCGGTGTCGCCGGTGCTGCGCTGGTGAGCGACGGTGAAGCTGTGCGGGCCGACGGCCCACGTAGCGCCCAGGCTCCAGATCTTGTTGTCACGGGCGTCAGCGTCTTTCTGGTTTTCCAGGGCGAAGCTGCGGTCCAGCTTGGTTTTGTAGCCGTTGAAGTCAAAGGTCAGCGACTGCTTCTCTGGCAGGGCCAGCACGTAGTTGACGTTGACGTATTGCTTCTTCAGCACGTCCTGCATGTCGGAGGCGTACAGCGCGGCCGAAAGGCTCTCGGTGAATTTGTAGCTACCACCGATGTAGTCGATGCTTTTCAGGCGACCGCTGTCGGTGCCTTCCATGCTCTTGCGGGCTTCTTTGGTGAAGTGACCCGCGTCCAGTTGCAGACCGGCGATCTCTTTGGAAACGATCGAGGTACCGGTGTAGGTTTCCGACAACAGACGGGAGTTGTCGTACTGCAGCACAGGCACGGCCGGGAACTGATCACCGTACTTGAGCACGGTGTTGGAAACGCGGAACTTCACGGCAGCGCCGCCCTTGGCCAGGTCGTGTGGTGCCGAGCCAGGGTTGTTCGAGCCATCAGGGTTGGTGGTGCCATTGCCCTGTTTGAAGAAGTCGATACCGCCAGCGCCGGCACGGCCTTTACCGCCGTCCAGTCGAATAGCGTATTGGCCGATCACGTCCACACCCACACCGACGGTGCCTTGGGTGAAACCGGACTCGAGCTTGCCGATGAAGCCTTGGCCCCACTCGGCTTTGTCTTGCTTGCCATTCTTGTAGTCACGGCTGATGTAGGCGTTACGTGCGGCAATGTTCAGGTGGCTGTCTTCGATAAAACCCTTGGACTGATCCTGGTCGTTTGCCATTGCTGTCGATGCGCTCAAAATCCCCAGAGCGATCAGACTCATCCGTTGCTTCAACATTTTCTTGTATTCCTTATTCCTGGTTGAGTACGCGCTGTGACACCAGGCTCCGTGTCGCTTTTTCTGGTGTCGACTGATTCCGGAAAAAAGAAGGCCCGCGGACGACTTAACAGGCCGCGGGCCTTTTTTATTGGATGAGTCATGGCGGTTAGCCACAGGCGTTGGGCGCAATCCTAGTCGCGCCCGGAACTATGTGTCAATTTCGCGAATCGTCTGTATTTAGGCGAAATAATTCTAAGGAAGCGCCTACAGCAGTCCTGTAAGCGACAAAAAACCGCACGCAAAACGGCAAAAAACACATCTCGTAACACATTTCAAAGCCGATACGTTTGGCAATGGATAACGCGCGCAAATGCAAAGCATTACCATTAACGTGCAGTTTTCCTCCCTAACAATTCGGATACATTCCTTCATGCCTGCCCCTCGCCTAACGCCCATCACCCTTGGGCTTTCCGTTCTGCTGTCTGCCGGTTTTGCCTGTGCGGCCACGACCTTGCCCGAAACGTCGATCAGCGCCGAAGCTGACGAAGACGACCCGCGCATCAAGGAAACCAGCACCGCCACCCGCACCGCCACACCTGTGCGGTATGTGCCCCAGGCGATCGACTCCGTGAAAACCGAAAGCCTGCGCTCCTACGGCACCAACGACCTGGGCCAGGCATTGAGCGGCATCCCTAACGTCAGCAGCGGCGCCGACACCCGCTTCGACAGCTTGCGCATCCGCGGTTTCGACGCGAGCAATGACTTCTATCTGGATGGCATTCGCGACGACAGCCAATATGTGCGCGACTTGCACAACATCGAGCGCATCGAAGTGCTCAAGGGGCCGGCAGCCGTACTTTACGGGCGAGGCGGTCAGGGAGGGATCGTCAACCGCGTGAGCAAACTGCCTGTGGCCGGGCATAAATCGAGTATCGAGGCGCAGGGCGGCAGCAACGATCTGCGTAGCTTGTATGCCGACCTCAGCACCGACCCCACCGATAACATCAGCCTGCGCCTGAACATGGGCAACCAGGACAACAACAGCTTTCGCGACGGCGTCAGCGGCAATCGCCAGCTCTTCGCACCGTCCATGAGTTGGCAGCTCACGCCGGACCTTAACTGGCTGGTGCAATACGAATACAGCCGCTACAACCGCACGCCGGACCGTGGCATTCCGGGGGTTAACGGCCGACCAGCCGATGTGAGCCGCAGCACCACCTATTTTGATAACCGCGACTACATCGACGACAAATCCCAGTCGCTGCGCTCCAAGCTGGCCTATGAGCTCAATGACAACTGGCAACTGCGCCAGACACTCGGTGTGTTCAAGCTCGACAGTGATTTCGACAATACCTACCAAACCGCCTACGTGCCGGCGAACAAAAGCGTCACACGCCAACGCTGGCAGCAAGACCTGAACACCCTCAACATCTTCAACAACGTCGAGCTGGAAGGTGGCTTCAGCACCTACGGCCTGGAGCACCGCCTGCTTACCGGCCTCGAACTGGGCAGCCAGCGCCGCGATCCCAAGCTGTACACCGCCACTGCCATCAGTAAAGGCGGTCAGGCCGTACCGAGCCTGGACCTCAACCAACCCAACCGTAACCTCAGCCACACTGGCCGTATGAGCGTGTCGAGTAACAACCACACCGAAGTCGAAAGCCGTGCCCTTTATGTGCAGGATCAACTGCGCCTGAATGATCAATGGCAAGTCCTGGCCGGCCTGCGGTACGACCGCTTTGAAGTCGACACCAAGAACAAATTGCTCAACACCCAACAGGACGTCAAAAGCCACAGCACCAGCCCGCGCTTTGGCCTGGTCTGGACGCCGCTGGAACATCACTCGTTCTACGCATCGTGGAGCAAGACATTTTCGCCTGCGGGCGGTGGCTTGATCGGTATCACCCCCAACGCTGCCGGCAGCGTCAACGACCTGAGCCCAGAGCTGACCAAACAGAAAGAAATCGGGGTCAAGAGCGACTGGCTCGACGACCGCCTGAGCACCACCCTGGCGGTGTACGAGCTGGAACTCTACAACCGTCGCACCAGTGACCCGCTGGACCGTACCATCACCCTGCTCAGCGGCTTGCAGCGCTCACGTGGCGTGGAGCTGACCGCCACCGGCAAGATCGTCGGCAATTGGTATGTGCGCGGCGGTGTCGGCCTGCAGGATGCCAAGGTCGAGAAGGACAACAACGGCTTCGAAGGCAAACGCGTCAGCGATGTAGCCAAGCGCAATGCCAGTGTGTTCATCACCTGGAAGCCAGAGATGGGCTGGTACGCAGAAACCGGCCTGACGCTGGTGGGCGACCGTTACGCCGACAGCCTCAACACCGTCGTATTGCCGGGTTATGGTCGTTGGGATGCGTTGGCCGGGTTTCGTCAGAAGGAATGGGACGTGAGGGCGGCGCTGAACAACATCGCGGATAAAACCTACTACGCGTCGGCGACCAGTGTGGCGCAGATTCAGCCGGGAGAACCGCGTAGTCTGGTGGTGACAGGTACCTACAGCTTCTAGAACTGCACAGTATTCAAATGTGGGAGCGGGCTTGCTCGCGAATACGGTGTGCCAGTCGACACATGTGTGTCTGATGTACCGTATTCGCGAGCAAGCCCGCTCCCACACTTTTGATCTCAGTATTCTTCAGTTCTTCAACACGTCGCACAGCACATGCACTTCATCCTCACTGAACAATCCCGCCGGGTAACGTTCACTTATCACGCAGCGCAAGTCAGGCTGTTGCCTGATCTGTCGCGAGCCGTTTTCCTTCAACCAGAGCGCCAGCGCATGGATCGCGTCGCCGTTGACCCGCGAAGGGTGAAACGTGCGCGTGTACATCAGGTTGATATCGGCATTCATTTCAGCGCTCTCTCCTACTGCGTGAGCGGCTAACTTACTCAAGGTTTATGACAGAACTGCGCAGTCATCGCCTTGGGCCACTGTGACAACGGCGATACAAGAGCTATGCCAATGTCTCGTGCCCATAGGCGTTTGGACACAAAAAAGCCCGCGACCTGTCTGGGTCGCGGGCTTGTTGTGGAGGACTGAACCGATCAACGCCGGTTCATCCTCATAGCGCTGTTACAACTGCACTCAATTTTTGTGCGGGGCCGGCTGTTGTTGGGTCAGGCAGTGGATGTTGCCGCCGCCCAGTAACAGTTCGCGGCCCGGCACCATCACCACTTCATGCTGCGGGAACAGCTCCTGCAGGATGGATTTGGCCTGGCTATCCAGCGGGTCGTCGAAGCTTGGCGCGATGATGCCACCGTTGACGATCAGGAAGTTGACGTAGGAACCCGCCAACCGCACGGTCGGATTGCGTTCCTGGGTACCGTCAACCGGGTCAACGCCGGCGCATTCTTCTTCGGTCGCATACAGCGGGCCTGGGATCGGCATTTTATGCACTGTGAACGAGCGACCCTGGGCGTCGGTGCTGCTTTGCAGCACCTCCATGGCAACGTGGCAGCGCGCATAGTTCGGGTCTTGCGGGTCGTCGGTCCAGGCCAGCAGCACTTCGCCTGGGCGCACGTAGCAGCAGAAGTTATCCACATGGCCGTCGGTTTCGTCGTTGAACAGGCCGTCCGGCAACCAGATGATCTTATCCACAGCCAGGTTGGCGCTCAGCACCGCTTCGATCTCGGCACGGTCGAGGTGCGGGTTGCGATTGCGGTTGAGCAGGCATTCCTCGGTGGTGATCAGGGTGCCTTCGCCGTCGACATGGATCGAGCCGCCTTCCAGCACAAAACCTTCGGTGCGATAGCGCGAGGCGCGTTCGATTTCGAGAATTTTGCCGCCGACCTGGGAGTCGCGATTCCATGGCGAATACAGACCGCCGTCAAAACCACCCCAGGCGTTGAAGTCCCAGTTCACGCCGCGCACTTCGCCGCTGTTGTTGATCACGAAGGTCGGGCCGGTATCGCGTACCCAGGCGTCATCGCTGGACATCTCCACCACGCGGATATTCGGCACATCCAGGCGCGCGCGCGCGTTTTCGTACTGGCCAGCGGAAACCGCCACGGTGACTGGCTCAAAACGCGCAATGGCCTTGGCCACCGCCACATGAGCGGCTTGCGCGGGTTTGCCACCCAGGCGCCAGTTATCCGGGCGCTCCGGCCAGATCATCCAGGTCTGGGTCTGTGGCGCCCATTCGGCAGGCATATGAAAGCCATCGGCGCGGGGGGTGCTGTGCAGGGTGGTCATGGCGATCAGGACTCCGAATGGGGGTGAAGGCCGACTTTATAATGGATAAAAATCGGCTTTAATAGCGACACAGGATAATAACGGGAAAATATTACAACAATTAACCGATAACAATCGGCAAATTACAAATGCTCATCGAGCACCTTCGACAGCATGTCGACGAAAAAATCCACGCTACGCCGGGAGGTGACCATCGGCGGCTTGATCTTGAGGATGTTCAGATAGTCACCGGTGGGCTGCATGAAAATACCCAGCTCGCGCAGGCGATCGCACAGCAAGGTAGTTTCTTCGGTGGCAGGCTCCAGAGTCTGGCGGTCGCGCACCAACTCCAGCCCGAGATAAAAACCCGAGCCATGAACAGCCCCCACTAACGGATGACGATCGATCAGTTCCTCCAACCTTGCCTTGAAATGCCCGCCAACCACCTGGGCGTTTTCCCACAGTTTTTCCTCCTCCATCACGTCCAGCACGGCCATGCCAATGCGGCAACTGACCGGACTGCCTCCCGACGACGAGAAAAAGTAACCCTCGGCCTCCAGCGCTTCGGCGATTTCCCGGCGGGTAATCACCGCGCCCAGCGGCTGGCCATTGCCCATGCCCTTGGCCATGGTGATGATGTCGGGTACCACGCCCTGCTCTTCAAAGCCCCAGAAGAAATGCCCCATGCGGCCGTAACCCACCTGCACTTCATCGGCGATACACACGCCGCCCTGGGCACGAACGAGTCCATACACCTGCTGCAAATAGCCCGGCGGCAACGAAATACCCCCGGCATTCCCATACACCGGCTCGCAGATGAAACCCGCCAGTTGGCGTTGGCTCGCGGCGATTTTCGCCAAGTTGTGTTCCACGCTTCGTACGTAGTCCGGCGCACTGTCCTGCCCACGGAACTCGCCGCGATAGGTATTGGGCGCGGTCACCGGGTGTACCCAGTCCGGGCGACTGCTTAATGCCTGAGGGTTGTCGGCAATCGACGTAGACACCGCATCCGCCGCCACCGACCAGCCGTGATAGGCCTCCAGCACGCTGAGCATGTCGCGCCCGCCGCTGAAGGCCCAGGCCAGGCGGATCGCCAAGTCATTGGCCTCGGTGCCGCTGTTGACCAGGAATACCCGGTCCATGCCTTCAGGCGCCAGCGACAGCAAACGTTCGGAAAATTCGGCAATCGCCGCGTAGTGGAAGCGCGAGTTGGTATTGAGCAGCGACCACTGCCGCGCGGCCACCGCCGCCATGCGCGGATGGCCATGGCCCAGCACAGCGACGTTATTGAGCATGTCCAGGTAGGAACGGCCCTGCATGTCTATCAAGTGGTTGCGCCAGCCACGCTCGATACGCGGCGGGTCAACGTAATAGTGCTTTTGCGAACGGGCGAAACTGGCGTCGCGGCGGGCCAGCAGGGCCTCGGGGTCCAACTCGGGTTCGGCGTCGCAGGCCAGGCCCAACAGCGCGGCCGGCGACGGACACAGCGACTGCCATGCCTGTGCCCGTGACGGCGTGCAGAACAACGGTGCGGGTACGTCAGCACGGCATAGTTGCACGGTGAGTGGGCCTTCGACCTCACCGATCACCTGGCCCTTGAGCACTGCGGCACCTGGCTGCAACTGTACTTTAACGCCCCATAGCCAAACGCTTGCCTCGCTGCTGTGCACCTGAACCTCACCGTTGGCGCCCCGTCGCACAACACCCGCAAACGGCGCTTCAACCGATGTACCCGACGGCACGTGCAGTTCGACATGCAACGGGAACGTCTCTGGCTCATTCGCGCTGTCGGGCTGGGTACGCGACAAACGGTATTGCCCATAACGACTCGCCGCCAGGCCATGCACCGCCGCCGCTTCCTGCAACAAGCGTTGATCGACGCCGGGTTGTTCCCAGTTACCGGCCTCGAAATGTGGGCTGAGCACGCCCAGGTCGATCAACGCAAACTCACGCCCAACCAACCCTGGCAGCAACGGCGCAAAGCCCTGGCTGGCGATGGGTGCGGGCGCCTGCCCGACGCACCCCAGAATGGCCGCCTCCATTAATTCAAACGGCACTGACGTCGCTACATGGAAGATTTCCCACTCATGTTCAGCGTTTTTCAGCAGGTAACTGTTATCCGGATCCAGGCGTTGCTGCTGCTCGCTGCTCAATACCAGCACCGCCGCACGGGCGACGATCAACGGCCACAGCGCCCGCAATTCTTCGTGCTGCAACGGCATCACCGCGTGACACGCTTGAATCGCCGGCAAGATCGCAAAGGGATCGCCCTCGGCATGGTGCAGCAGCGCGGCGCAGGTCACCGACAGGTCGGCAATGCGCCAGGTATGCACCAGGTCGCCGAAGTCGATCACGCCCTGAACCTGCCAGTGCCGTTGCGCATCGCGCTGCCACACCACGTTGTCGTCGGTGATGTCCATATGCACCGCCTGCCACGGCAAGTGATCGGCCAGGGGGCGGATACGCTCCTCGACCTGCTCAGCCACTTGCTCCAGTGCCGCGCGATGCGGGAGGTTTTCCAGCGTCGCCAGCAGATGCTTGATCAATGCCTGGGCATGGCGCGGGTCCCACTGCAGCGTGCGCGCAAGGCCCGGATGCTCAAACCGCGCCAGCGCCTGGCTCATCCGCCCACACAGGTCACCAAACCCTGCGATCACCCCACGCCCCAAGTGAGGCTGATGGGTCAACGGCTGGCCATCGATGTAATCCAGTACCCGCACGTGCAGGGCTTGGCCGTCGAGGGTCAGGGTCAACAACTCTTCCCCCGTCAAAGACTTGATGACCTTGGGTACGCGCACAGCCTGCAGGCTGTTGAGCGCCGCGTGCTGGGCGTGCAGCTCAACAGCGTCGTAGTCGCCCCGGCAGATTTTCAGAACAAACCGGCCGCGGGGGCTGTCGACTTTGTAGTTGAGGTCTTGCTGGCTGCCCAATGATTGCAAGGTGCCAGTGAGGTCGTAATGTTGCTTGAGCAGTTGAGCCGCCTGATCGGAGCCCACTTGCGGGCAGGGTAGGCTGGCGCGATGGACCAGAGTGGCGAGCGGCATTGTGACGACCTCGATTTTTTTAGGCGTCTATATCGCCATTGTTCTGGTGGATAACGCAACCCCTACGCATACCGCGCTTGCACCACCTCGCCACACAACTCAAGCTATGCTCCATTCGCTTAATGTCCGTATAAGGAAAAGGCCCTCCGACATGCGCATTCTCATCACCGGTGGTGCCGGTTTTATTGGCTCTGCCCTGATCCGACACCTGATTCAACACACTGAGCACGAAGTCCTCAACCTGGACAAACTCACCTATGCGGGCAATCTGGAGTCGCTGACCAGCATCGCGTCCAACAGCCGTTATGAGTTTGTCCAAGCCGATATCATCGATCAGGCCACTGTCAGCGCCGTACTGGAGCGCTTCGAGCCCCAGGCGATCATGCACCTGGCGGCAGAGTCCCATGTGGACCGCTCGATTGATGGCCCCTCGGATTTCATTCAAACCAATATCGTCGGCACCTACAGCCTGCTGGAAACCGCTCGCGCCTACTGGCAGAAATTGGCCGAGCCCGCCAAAGGCAGCTTCCGTTTTCATCACATTTCCACTGACGAAGTGTACGGTGACCTGCACGGTGTGGATGACCTGTTCACCGAAACCACGCCCTATGCGCCCAGCTCGCCGTACTCTGCGAGCAAGGCCGCGTCCGACCACCTGGTACGCGCATGGCAACGCACCTATGGCCTGCCGGTGCTGCTTACGAACTGTTCGAACAACTATGGGCCGTTCCATTTTCCCGAGAAGCTCATCCCCCTGGTGATCCTCAACGCACTCGCGGGCAAGCCATTGCCGGTCTACGGTGATGGCTTACAAGTACGTGACTGGCTGTTCGTCGAGGACCATGCCCGCGCGCTGCTGAAAGTGGTAACCGAGGGTGTCGTCGGCGAAACCTATAATATCGGCGGCCACAATGAGCAAAAAAACATCGATGTCGTGCGTGGCATCTGCCAATTGCTGGAAGAGTTGGCCCCCCAACGCCCCAGCGGCGTCGAAAAATTCGCCGACCTGATCACGTTCGTCAAAGACCGCCCCGGCCACGATCAGCGTTATGCGATCGACGCCAGCAAGATTGAACGTGAGCTAGGCTGGGTTCCTGAAGAAACCTTCGAAACCGGTTTGCGCAAAACCGTGCAGTGGTACCTCGATAACCTGGAATGGTGCCGTAGGGTCCAGGATGGCAGCTATCAGGGCGAACGTTTAGGCAACACCGACTTTAAGGATTTGATCGCATGATGAAGGGAATCGTATTGGCCGGCGGTTCCGGCACCCGTTTGCACCCCATTACCCTGGGTGTGTCCAAACAACTGTTGCCGGTGTATGACAAGCCGATGATCTACTACCCGATCTCGGTGTTGATGCTGGCGGGTATCAAGGAAATCCTGGTGATTTCCACACCCGTGGACCTGCCGCAATACCGCAACCTGCTCGGCGATGGCAGCCAGTTTGGCGTGCGTTTCAGCTACGCCGAGCAGCCCACCCCGGATGGCCTGGCCCAGGCGTTCATCATCGGCGAGGAATTCATTGGCGATGACCCTGTGTGCCTGATCCTGGGCGACAATATCTTCCATGGTCAGCATTTCGGTGAACAACTGCTTGGGGCGGCCAAACGGCCATCTGGCGCTACCGTTTTCGGTTACTGGGTCAAGGACCCTGAGCGCTTTGGCGTGATCGATTTCGACAGCGCGGGCCGTGCCCTCTCCATCGAAGAAAAGCCGGCGAAGCCAAAATCCAGCTACGCGGTGACCGGCCTGTATTTCTACGACAACGACGTGATCAAGATCGCCAAGGCGGTCAAGCCTTCGCCTCGAGGGGAGCTTGAGATTACCGACGTCAACAACGCCTACCTCAAGCGCGGTGACCTGCATGTAGAGCGTTTTGGCCGTGGGTTTGCCTGGCTCGACACAGGCACCCATGACAGCTTGCTGGAAGCCTCGCAGTACGTGCAGACCATCGAGCACCGCCAAGGCCTGAAAGTCGCCTGCCTCGAAGAAATCGCCTATGAAAACGGCTGGATCGACCGCGACCACCTGCTGGAACGTGCCAAGTACTTCGGCAAGACCGGTTATGGTCAATACCTGTACTCGCTGGCCGGAGAAAACCAGTGAACGTCATTGAAACCTCACTGCCCGGCGTGCTGATCATCGAACCTAAAGTGTTCGGTGATGAGCGTGGCTTCTTCTACGAAAGCTTCAACGCCCGGGCTTTTGAAGAGGCAACGGGTCTCAAGCGTCACTTCGTGCAGGACAATCACTCGCGCTCGCAAAAAGGCGTGCTGCGCGGCCTGCATTACCAACTCGAACACACCCAGGGCAAACTGGTGCGTGTCACCGCCGGTGAAGTGTTGGACGTAGCCGTCGATATCCGCCGAAGCTCGCCGAATTTCGGCCAGTGGGTAGGTGTGCGCTTATCGGCCCAGAACCACCGCCAACTCTGGGTACCGGAAGGTTTCGCCCATGGATTCGTGGTACTGAGTGAACACGCCGAATTCCTGTACAAAACCACGGACTACTACCAGCCCAGTGCCGAACGCTGCATCCTGTGGAATGACCCGACATTGGCCATCGACTGGGAGCTGAGCGAGGCGCCACAGTTGTCCGCCAAGGACCAGGCGGGTAAACCCTTGCTGGAAGCCGACCTGTTCCCATGAAGATCTTGATCACCGGCCAACATGGCCAAGTCTCCCGCGAACTGCAACTGCGCCTCCAAGACCTGGGCGAGCTTATCGTCCTGGGACGCGACCAGCTTGACCTGGCTGACGCAGACCAGATCCGCCAGCAAGTGCGAGCCCATCGCCCAGGCTTGATCATCAACGCAGCAGCCCACACTGCCGTCGATCTGGCCGAAAGCGAACCGGACGCTGCGTTTGCCATTAACGCCATCGCCCCGGGCATTCTCGCTGAGGAAGCCAAGGCGCTGGGCATCCCGCTGATCCACTATTCCACCGACTACGTGTTCGACGGCAGCAAACCTGCGCCTTACACCGAAACCGACACGCCCAACCCGCTGGGCGTCTACGGCCAAAGCAAATTGGCGGGCGAGCAGGCGATTACGGCCGTCGGTGGCGAGCATCTCATTCTGCGCACCAGTTGGGTCTACTCCAACCACGGCAAGAACTTCCTGCTGACCATGCAGCGCCTGCTGCAAGAGAAACCGCAGATGCGCATCGTCGCCGACCAGATCGGCGCGCCAACGTGGGCCGGCAGCATTGCCAACAGCACGCGTGCGTTGATCGAGCGCTGGCAAGCAGGCGAACCGGGGGAATGGGGCATTTATCACCTGACCGCCGGAGGGGAAACCTCATGGTTCGGTTTTGCCCAGGCCATTGGCAAGCACCTGCGCGAACAGGACAAAGCCTGCGCCGAACTGGAGCCCATCCCTTCCAGCGCTTATCCGACACCCGCCCAGCGTCCGCTGAACTCGCGCCTGGACTGCAGCCGCCTGCTGCAGCAATGGCACGTCAGCCAGCCACACTGGCAAGACGCATTGCGCGAGTGTCTTGCACAGCAGCACTAGGCATAATGCGCCTGTACCCACAGGCGCACGACTCCCATGACTCCACCCCTCCCACGTAGACCCCGCTGGCGCAGCCTCGCCTTGTTGGCGTTGTGCCTGGCACCGCTGCTGTGGCCGCTGGAGCACCTGGCCGAGCGTTATTACCGCAGCGAACTGGCCGGCCAGAACCGCCAGACCCTCGACCTGTACGTGGCCAACCTGCTCGGGACCCTGCACCGTTATGAAGTGCTGCCGCAGATCCTCGGCGACTTGCCGGCCTTGCGCACCGCGCTGGATGCGCCTGGGGTGAGCACCAACCTGGTCAACGCCAACCTGCTGCTCAAGGACGTCGCCGCCCAGGCCGGGGTGGAGGTGATGTACCTGATGGACACCACCGGCAAGACCCTGGCCGCGTCCAACTGGGACAAGCAAGACAGCTTCGTCGGGCGCAACTTCTCGTTTCGGCCTTATTTCAGCGAAGCCATGGACGGGCGCCTGGGGCGGTTTTTCGGGTTGGGCACCACCTCGGCCAAGCGCGGTTACTTCTTCGCCGCCGCCGTGCGCGATGGCGATACGATCATCGGCGTGCTGGTAGTCAAGGTCGACCTGGACCACACCGAAAGCCTGTGGGGTAACACGCCGGAACAACTGCTGGTCACCGACCACAATGGCGTGGTGATCCTGACCTCGCGCCCGCAATGGCGATTCCGCGCCACCCGGCCACTGACCGCTGAAGAGCGCCAGGCCATCATCGCCATCCAGCCCTACCCGACTCGCGACCCGCAGCCGCTGAGCCTGAGCAACACCGCCTGGCTGCGCCAATCCACGGCCATCGCCGAGACCGGTTGGAACGTGGAGATCCTCGCACCGCGCTCACTGATCAACCGCCCCGTGCGCACGGTGGTTGCAGTCGGCGGCGCCACGCTGTTGGTGTTGATGTTGCTGCTCGGTCTGATGATGCAACGTCGCCGCCATTACCTGGAACGCATTGCGTTCGAAGCCAAGGCCCGTCGCGAGCTGGAAGCGCGTGTGGTCGAGCGGACCAGTGATCTGGAAGGCCTCAACCGGCGCCTGAAGCAGGAAGTGCTGGAACGTGAACACGCCCAGCAGGAGTTGGTACGCGCCCAGGATGACCTGGTGCAGGCAGGCAAGTTGTCGGCACTGGGCACCATGTCGGCGAGCATCAGTCATGAACTCAACCAGCCTCTGGCGGCGATTCGCAGCTATGCAGAGAACGCTGAAATCCTGCTCGACCATGAGCGCACCACCGATGCACGGGGCAACCTCAAGCTGATCAGCGAACTGACCGGTCGCATGGCCTCGATCATAGCCCACCTGCGCGCCTTTGCCCGCCGCGACCGCCATGCGCCCGAGAGCGTGGCCCTGCAACCGGCGCTGGACGATGCACTGGCGTTGCTCGCCAAGCGGCGGCGGTCGATGGAGGTGGAGCTGATTCGCGATTTGCCCGAAGCGACCTTGTGGGTACAGGCCGGTGAAACCCGCCTGCGCCAGGTGCTGGGCAACCTGCTGGCCAACGCCCTCGACGCCCTCACTGAAAAAGGCCCGCCGCGTAAACTCTGGCTGAGTGCCGAAACCACCGAACAGGGCGTCAACCTGTACATTCGCGACAACGGCCCGGGTTTTTGCATGGAAGCCCTCGGCCGCGCCAGCGAGCCGTTCTACACCACCAAGACCCGCACTCAGGGCCTGGGGTTGGGGCTGGCGATCTGTGACACCCTGATGCGTGCCTTTGGCGGCGAACTGCTGTTCGCCAACCACAAGGAAGGCGGCGCGCTGTTAACCTTGAAATTGCGTGCCGGTGCGCCGGGCGTCAGTCTGCAACCGTCCGAGGACCGCAGTGTATGAGTATCGATAACCAGATTCAGGTGGTGTTGATCGACGACGATCCACACCTGCGTCAGGCCCTGTGCCAGACCCTGGACCTGGCCGGGCTGAAAGTCCTGACCCTGGGTGAAGCCACTGGCCTCACTGCGCGCCTGTCGCGGGACTGGCCGGGCGTGGTGGTCAGCGACATCCGCATGCCCGGTATGGACGGCCTGGAGCTCCTCGCCGAACTGCACGGCCAGGACCCGGACCTGCCTGTGCTGCTGATCACCGGCCACGGCGACGTACCACTGGCGGTACAGGCCATGCGCGCCGGGGCCTATGACTTCCTGGAAAAACCGTTCGCCAGTGACGCCCTGCTCGACAGTGTGCGCCGCGCCCTGGCCCTGCGCCGCCTGGTGCTGGACAACCGCAGCCTGCGCCTGGCCCTCAGCGACCGTCAGCAACTGAGCACGCGCCTGGTCGGCCACTCGCCGCAAATGCTGCGCCTGCGCGAGCAGATCGGCGCACTGGCCGCGACCAAGGCCGATGTGCTGATCCTCGGCGAAACCGGTGCCGGCAAAGAGGTGGTAGCGCGCGCGCTGCATGATTTGTCGAGCCGTCGCAGTGGCCCGTTTGTAGCGATCAACGCCGGGGCATTGGCCGAGTCGGTAGTGGAGAGCGAACTGTTCGGCCACGAGCCCGGCGCCTTCACCGGCGCGCAGAAACGCCGTATCGGCAAGTTCGAATTCGCCAACGGCGGCACCTTGTTCCTGGATGAAATCGAAAGCATGAGCCTGGATGTGCAGGTCAAGCTGTTGCGCCTGTTGCAGGAGCGGGTGGTGGAACGCCTGGGCGGCAATCAGCTGATCCCGCTGGATATCCGCATCATCGCCGCCACCAAGGAAGACCTGCGCCAGTCCGCCGACCAGGGCCGCTTCCGTGCCGACCTGTATTACCGCCTCAACGTCGCGCCGCTGCGTATTCCGCCGCTGCGCGAGCGTGGGGAAGATGCGTTGATGCTGTTCCAGCACTTCGCCGATGAAGCCAGCAGCCGTCACGGTTTGCCGCTGCACGAACTGCAACCGGGCCAGCGCGCACTGCTGTTGCGCCATAGCTGGCCGGGCAATGTGCGTGAGCTACAGAATGCGGCAGAACGTTTCGCGCTGGGCCTGGAGCTGGCGCTGGATAACACGCCGGACAATCCATCAACTGGCGTACTGACCTCTACGCCCGGAGGCCTGAGCGAGCAAGTCGAGCAGTTCGAAAAAAGCCTGATCGCCGCCGAACTGACCCGTCCCCACAGCTCCATGCGCAGCCTCGCCGAAGCCCTGGGTGTACCGCGCAAGACCCTGCACGACAAGCTGCGCAAGCATGGCCTGAACTTCGCCAACCAAAGCAGCGACGATGAATGACAGCCCCCACCCGCCAAGAGGCCCCCATGAGCCGCGACAGCCGTTACCTGGAATCCATCCTGCACCACGACATCCCCCTCACCCGGGAAATGGGCCTCAAGGTGCTCGACTGGCAACAGGGGCGGCTGGAACTGCATTTGCCCTTGCAGGCCAACATCAACCACAAGAGCACCATGTTCGGCGGCAGCCTGTACTGCGGCGCAGTGCTGGCGGGATGGGGCTGGCTGCACTTGCAGTTGCGCGAAGAAGGGATTGAAGACGGGCATATCGTGATTCAGGAAGGGCAGATCAGTTATCCGCTACCGGTCACGCGGGATGCGATCGCTATTTGCGCGGCGCCGGAGGAGAAGGTGTGGAAGCGGTTTGTGGCGACGTACAAGCGTTATGGCCGCGCGCGGCTGACGCTGGAGACCTGGATTGTAAATGAGGGGAGTGAGGAAAGAGCAGTGGCTTTCACCGGTCAATACGTCCTGCACCGGTAGCCGCCACTGCACAAAACCAAATGTGGGAGCGGGCTTGCTCGCGAAGGCGGTGTGTCAGATACATTCAGTGACTGACACTCCGCCTTCGCGAGCAAGCCCGCTCCCACAGTTTGATCTGCTGTGGCCTTAAGAGCGAGCCAGGGTCAGCAACCGCTCACGCCATGCAGCCTTGGCCGGCAACGCCAGGAAGAACGGGTTCAACAACGATGCCCGCGCCGGATAGCTAAACGGTTCACCGCTCAACTCCAACACCTCGCCTCCCGCCCCTTCCAGCACGCCCTGGGCGGCGGCGGTGTCCCACTGTGACGTCGGCGCCAGTCGCGGGTAGCAATCCGCACTGCCTTCGGCCAGGAGGCAGAACTTCAACGAGCTGCCGATATTCGCCAGCTTCAATGCGCCCAGGCCTTTGCTCAAACCGTCCAACAGACGCTCCTGCTCGGGGCTGGAATGCCGACGGCTGGCCACTACCGTAAACGACTCGCCCGCTGCCGGTGCCTGGCGCACCTGGATCTGCTTGGGTGCCTCATTCACATCCGAACGCCAGGCGCCCAGGCCGGCGCCACCGAAATAGCAACGACCGCTGGTGGGCATCGACACTACGCCGAACACCACGCGGCCCTGTTCGATCAGGGCGATGTTCACGGTGAATTCTTCGCTGCCGGCGATAAATTCCTTGGTGCCGTCCAATGGGTCCACCAGCCACCAGCGCTGCCAGCCAGCGCGCACGCTCTGGTCGATGTCGGCGTCTTCCTCGGACAGCACCGGAATACTTGGGTCCAGCGCGGTCAGACCCGCCAGGATCAGGTGATGAGCGGCCAGATCTGCTGCCGTCACGGGCGAATCGTCGGCTTTGGAGGTCACGGCCACGTCGGCACGCCAGAACGGCAAAATCACTTCACCGGCCTGACGAGCCAGTTCAATCACAGGGGCAATAAACGGGTGGCCTAAAAACAGTTCGCTCATGCGGTAAACGCTCCACGCTGGGTCAACAGGTCTCGTACCAGGTACAGCGCGGCCAGGGCGCGGCCTTCGCTGAATTGCTCGTTTTGCGCAAGCATCGACAGCTCACGCAGGTTGACCCGGTCCACACGCATCGGCTCAGGTTCATCGCCTTCCAGGCGTTCTTCATAGAGATCGGTGGCCAATACCACCTGGATTTTCTGGCTCATGTAGCCAGGCGACAGCGACAGTTCGGTGAGGTGTTCCAACTGCCGCGCGCCATAGCCAGCCTCTTCCTTGAGCTCGCGGTTGGCGGCGGCCAATACGTCTTCGCCGGGCTCGATCAAGCCCTTGGGCAAGGACAATTCATATTCGTCGGTGCCACCGCAGTATTCTTCCACCAGCAACGCATGGTCCGCGTCGATCATCGCCACGATCATCACCGCGCCGTAACCGGCACCGCGGCCCACCAGACGCTCGTAGGTCCGTTCAACGCCATTGGAAAAGCGCAGTTGCACTTCCTCCACGCGGAACAAACGGCTACTGGCGACTATTTCGCGGGCGAGGACGGTGGGTTTCTGGCGCATGAGCGGCTCCTTGGCGTGATCGGGTTACTATACCGTGGCTTTTCCGATTGTCTGTGTCGGATATCTTTACTTACATGAGAACGCCCCATGCCCTCTTTGCCCTGGCACGCCATCGACACTGTCCTGCTGGACATGGACGGCACCTTGCTCGACCTGCATTTCGACAACCACTTCTGGATGGAGCACTTGCCTCAACGCTACGCCGAACTGCACGGGGTGAGCCGGGCCATGGCGGAGATGGAGTTGCAGCCCCTGTTCGAGCGTAACGCCGGACAGTTGCAATGGTACTGCCTGGATTTCTGGAGTGCGGAACTGAAGATCCCGGTACGCGAACTCAAGCTGGAAACCGCCCACCTGATCGCCCTGCGCCCGGACGCTGACACCTTTCTGGCGGCGATCAAACAGGCCGGCAAACGTGTGATCCTGATCACTAACGCTCATCGTGATTCGTTGTCATTGAAGTTGGAACGCATTGAACTGGCGCCGTATTTCGAACGATTGATCAGCTCCCATGATTACGGTTTCGCCAAGGAAAACCCGCAGTTCTGGGATGCCCTGCAAGCCGACATCCACTTCGACCCGGCCCGCAGCCTGTTTATTGACGACACACTGCCGATCCTTCGTAGCGCCCGGGACTTTGGCGTGGGGCATTTGCTGGCGGTGAAGGAACCGGACAGCCAGAAGGGGCCAAAGGACACGGCGGAGTTCGCAGCAGTCGAAGACTATCGAGATCTTATTGCCGGACTCTAAACCCATGTGGGAGGGGGCTTGCCCCCGATAACGGTGGATCAGAGACACATTCAGTGACTGACACACCGCCATCGGGGGCAAGCCCCCTCCCACATTTCGTCCTGCGTTTTACTCAGGAATACGCAAGATCTGCCCTGGGTAAATCTTGTCCGGGTGCGACAACAGCGGCTTGTTGGCCTCGAAGATTTTGTTGTACTGGTTGGCATTGCCATACACCGCCAGGGAGATCGCGCTCAGGGTGTCGCCCTTTTTCACCTCGACGAAACGGGCGGCAGCCACGGCCGGGCCGGGTACGGTGATCTGGTCATCAACACTGGCCACACCGACGATATTACCTACCGCAAGAAGGACTTTTTCTTTCTCTTCCTGACTGGCAACTGTCCCGGTAAGCGTGACCTTGTCGCCCTCGACGGTGGCGTGAACGTCGGGGTTGCCCAGGCCGACTTTCTCAATATGTTTTTTCAGGTCCTCACTCGCGTTGGCGTTACCCGGAGTCAGCAGGTCAATCAACTTCTCGCCCGCTTCCTTTACAAAGCTAAAAATACTCATAGTGCGCTCTCCTTGGGATTTGATTTCCAGATGCCCAAGACTAGACCAGTCCTACAGATTTGGGTTCCAGCCCGACCAAAGACCCAAACGCGCTAGAATCCCCCCGCCATTGGAATAAGCCCTGGAGCGAAGATGGACATCAAACAGCTGAAATTCCTCATCGCCCTCGACGAAACCCGTCACTTCGGCCAGGCGGCGGCGCGTTGCCACATCACCCAACCGACGCTGTCGATGCGCTTGCGTAACCTTGAAGAAGAGCTTGACCTACCGTTGGTCAATCGCGGCCAGCGCTTTGAAAGCTTTACCGCACCGGGCGAGCGCGTATTGGCATGGGCACGCACAGTGCTGGCCGCCTATGACGGCTTGCAGGCCGAGGCGGCAGCCTGTCGCGGCAACCTGGTGGGTACGTTGCGCCTGGGCGTGGTGCCGCTGTCGAGCTTTGATCCTTTGGCATTGATGCAGCAACTGCATAAGGAACACCCAAGCCTGCGCTTCGAGCTGTCGGCCCTCAGCTCGGAGCAGATTCTTGAACAACTGGCGAGTAACCGGCTGGACCTGGGCGTGTCCTACCTCGAACGCCTGGACAATGAGCGCTTCGACTCTCTGGCCTTGGGCGAAACCCGTATGGGCCTGCTCTACGACCAGCGCTTCTTCAGCTTCGGTGATACGCCGTTGAGCTGGGAGGCGCTGATCGAGTTGCCGCTGGGCATGCTCACCAGCGGCATGCACTTTCGCCAGTCCATCGACCACAACTTCCACAGCCGTGGGCTCAACCCGCAACCGCTGCTGCAGACCGACGCCGTCCATCAATTGTTACAAGCCGTGCACGGTGGATTGTGTTGCGCGGTCATGCCACTAGATGGCGGCCTGGACGCACTCACCGAGCACCTGCGGCTGCAGCCGATCGAAGACGCCCACACCCTCGCGCGCCTGGGGCTGATCATGCGGCGCAGCGCCCCGCGCTCCGCACTGGCCGAGGCGTGTTTCGCGCTGTATCAGAAATCGCAAAACCAACCTTGATCGACGTCATCTATCGGTAGATCAGTACTGGCAATTAGACGCGACGCTTTGTCGCGCCTAGTCTAAACACTGATCAATCCGCCGGTGGTACTGCCCCATGAACGCCAAGCGCCCAGTCTGCGCGGCGCCCGCTCTCGAAACGCCAGCGCCCGCCGCCAGCCAGAGCTACCAGTATTGCAATCTCGAACACACGGAATCCGCCACCACCGCCTTGGCAGAAGAAGTGGCGTTGGCGATTGCCTACAACGACATCAGCCAAGCGGTGATGCTCGTGACGCCAACGGACCTGGAAGACTTTATAGTCGGTTTCAGTATCGGTAGCGGCATTATCGCCGACGTAAGCGATATTTATGACCTGAAACTCAGCGGTTCGGGCTCGACCCAATACGCTCAGGTGCAAATCTCCAGCCGCGCCTTCTGGAACCTCAAGCAGCAGCGCCGCCAGTTGGCCGGCACCAGCGGCTGTGGCTTGTGTGGCGTGGAAGCCGTTGAACAGGCCCTCCCAGACCTCCAGGTATTGCCCGGCGCACCCTTGCCGCCCGCCGAATGGCTGGATGGCCTGCGCCAACGCATCAGCGCCTTTCAACCCCTGGGCCAATACAGCGGCGCCGTGCATGCAGCGGTGTTCATGAACGGCCAGGGCGAGTTGTTGCTCGGCCGGGAAGACATCGGCCGGCACAACGCCCTGGATAAATTGATCGGCGCCTTGATCCGCCAAAAGATTCCGACCGAAGGCGGCCTGGCGATTGTCACCAGCCGTTGCAGCCTGGAGTTGATCCAGAAAGTCCTGCGCGCGGGCATCCAGAC
The DNA here is from genome assembly GCF_037479595.1 of Pseudomonas sp. MYb541. Classification (NCBI taxonomy): domain Bacteria; kingdom Pseudomonadati; phylum Pseudomonadota; class Gammaproteobacteria; order Pseudomonadales; family Pseudomonadaceae; genus Pseudomonas; species Pseudomonas sp. MYb541. Next base: position 87,372 of record NZ_JBBGYS010000013.1, read on the forward strand.
CCTGATCAGCCTGTCTTCACCCACCGGCCTGGCCCTGCAATGGGCCCGCCGGCATAACCTCAATCTCATCCACCTGCCGCAGAAAAGTGCGCCGCGGGTCTACAGTCCTGCGATGGAGAATCAGCCATGAGCCAGCACCACCAAGCCGACCAAACCCCAACCCCGCGCTACAAGCCCTACAAGGGCCCGGCCGGCGGCTGGGGCGCACTGATCAGCGTGGCGCAGGCCTGGCTGACCAGCGACAACGCGCTGAAAAACCTGCGCATGATGCTCAAGACCAACCAGAACGGCGGCTTCGATTGCCCTGGCTGCGCCTGGGGTGATTCCCCGGAAAGCGGCATGGTCAAGTTCTGCGAAAACGGCGCCAAGGCGGTGAACTGGGAAGCCACCAAGCGCCGCGTCGACGCGGCGTTCTTCGCCAAACACAGCGTGACTGCCCTGCTGGAGCAAAGTGACTACTGGCTGGAATACCAGGGCCGCCTGACCGAGCCGATGCGCTATGACGCCGAAACCGACCGCTACCAGCCCATCAGTTGGGAAGCGGCCTTCGACCTGGTCGGCAAGCACCTCAACGCCCTGCCGAGCCCGGACATGGCCGAGTTCTACACCTCGGGCCGCGCCAGCAACGAAGCGGCGTACCTGTATCAGCTGTTCGTGCGCGCCTACGGCACCAACAACTTTCCCGACTGTTCGAACATGTGTCACGAAGCCAGCGGCGTTGCCCTGGCGCAAAGCGTGGGCGTCGGCAAAGGCACCGTGACCTTTGATGACTTTGAGCATGCCGATGCGATCTTCGTCTGGGGCCAGAACCCCGGCACCAACCACCCACGCATGCTCGAACCGCTGCGCGAGGCGGTCAAACGCGGCGCTCAGGTGGTGTGCATCAACCCGCTGAAAGAGCGCGGCCTGGAACGCTTCCAGCATCCGCAACATCCACTGGAAATGCTCACCAACGGTGACAAACCGACCAACACCGCCTACTTCCGCCCTGCATTGGGTGGCGACATGGCCATCCTGCGCGGCATGGCCAAGTTCCTGCTGCTGTGGGAGCGCCAGGCCCAGGCCGAAGGCAAAGAAGCCGTGTTCGACCACGACTTCCTCAACGAACACACGGCCAACGTGCTGGAGTACCTGGGCAAGATCGACGACACCTCCTGGGATGAAATCGTCGAACAGTCCGGCCTCACCCTGGTCGAGATCGAGCAAGCGGCGCGCATGTACGCCAAAGGCAAGAACGTGATCATGTGCTGGGCGATGGGCATCACCCAGCACCGCCATTCGGTGCCGACCATCCAGGAAATCGCCAACCTGATGCTGCTGCGCGGCAACATCGGCCGCCCAGGCGCCGGCTTGTGCCCAGTGCGTGGCCACAGCAACGTGCAGGGCGACCGCACCATGGGCATCAACGAACGTCCGCCCGTGGCGTTCCTCGACTCCCTGGAACGTCGCTTCCAGTTCCAGGTGCCGCGCGTCAACGGCCACAACGTGGTCGAAGCGATTCACGCCATGCTTGAAGGCCGCTCCAAAGTGTTTATCGGCCTGGGTGGCAACTTCGCCCAAGCCACGCCGGACAGCCCGCGCACCTTCGAAGCCCTGCGCAATTGCGACCTGACCGTGCAGATCAGCACCAAGCTCAACCGCAGCCACCTGATGCACGGCAAAGACGCGCTGATCCTGCCGTGCCTGGGCCGTACCGACATCGACATCCAGGCCGACGGCCCGCAAGCGGTGACGGTGGAAGACTCGTTCAGCATGGTCCACGGCTCCAACGGCCAGTTGCAGCCGCTGTCGAAGCTGATGAAGTCAGAGCCTGCGATTCTGGCCGGTATCGCTGCCGCCACCCTGGGCAGTAAGCCTGTGGATTGGAACTGGCTGGTGGCCGATTACGGCCGCATCCGCGACCTGATTGCCGATACCATCCCGGGTTTCAAGGACTTCAATGAGAAGATCAAGAATCCGGGTGGTTTCTACCTGGGCAACTCCGCCGGCGCACGCCGCTGGAACACCCCGTCGGGGCGCGCCAACTTCCGTCCGAACATCCTGCCCAAGGACCTGATCCACGAGCGCACCCACGCGACGGGCAAGGTGCCGGACCTGATCATGCAATCGATGCGTTCCCACGATCAGTACAACACCACCATCTATGGCCTGGATGACCGCTACCGTGGGGTCAAGGGCCAGCGTGACGTGCTGTTCGTCAACGAGGCCGACATCATCCGCCTGGGCTTCAAGCCGGGGCAGAAAGCCGACATCGTGTCGCTGTGGGAAGACGGCCGCGAGCGCCGCGTGAAGGGCTTTACCCTGCTGGCGTTTGATATTCCGGCCGGGCAGGCTGCGGCCTATTACCCGGAAGTGAACCCGCTGGTGCCGCTGGAAAGCACCGGGGATGGCAGCCATACGCCGACGTCGAAGTTCGTGGCAATTCGGTTGGAAGCGGCAAGTGACAATGGCCTGATCATGGCGCGCTCTGCATAAACCTTCGGGCACAAAAAAGGCCGCTTTTGCATAAAAGCGGCCTTTCCGAAGTAGTTAAAGACTCACAAAAACGACTTAAGTTCCCCAGCAAAAACAGTAACTTAGCGAATTGTGTACAACTCGTGTTACTGGTCGGATTTCTGTTGTCACCCTCCCGATACAGCCTCAGGATCGCGCCGTCATCCTCTTGAGGTTTCCCCTAATGAAGTTCTCCTCGATTCTCTTGTTGTCCCTTGGCCTGGTCAGTGGCGCAGCCATGGCCGGTGGCACCACCGAAGCCGGTGTGGGCGGCGCATTGGGCGGGGTTTTAGGTTCGGTAGTCGGCCAGTCGATCGGCGGCAACACCGGCTCGACCATCGGCGCAGCCCTGGGCGGCGCAGGCGGCAGTGCGGTGGGTGCGGACAAACGCAGCCGTGGCGAAGCGGCCATTGGTGGCGCCTTGGGCGCGGCCGGCGGCAACGTAGTGGGCCGCAGTGTCGGCGGCAGCACCGGTGCTCTGATCGGCTCAGCGGCCGGCGGCGGTGCAGGTGGCGCGCTGGGCAACTACATGGGCAACAAGAGCGATGACGATGATCGTCGCTCCCGTGGGCGTGATAACCGTCGTTATGACCGCGATGATCACCCTGGCCGCGGGCATGCCTATGGCCATCGCAAGAACAAGCATCACTACCGTCACCGCTAAGGCCTGAGGGTGTAGGCGTTCGCGCCTACACCACCAACCGCTGCAACGCCTCGCGCAACATCCCCGGAATCGTCATCGGCTGGTTCGAACCCCGATCCACAAACACATGCACAAAGCGCCCCGCCGCACACGCTTCTTCTTCGCCTGCCTTGAACACCGCCAATTCGTACTGCACTGAACTGTTGCCCAGCTTGCCCACCCGCAGGCCGATTTCGATGCGCTCGGGAAAGGCGATCGACGCAAAATAATCACACGCCGAACTCACCACAAACCCCACCACTTCACCGTCATGAATATCCAGCCCACCTTGCTCGATCAGGTAGGTATTCACCGCCGTGTCGAAAAAGCTGTAGTAGGTCACGTTGTTCACATGGCCATACACATCATTGTCGTGCCAGCGCGTGATGATCGGTTGGAAGTGCGGGTAATCGCTGCGTTGAGGCACTGAGTCAGGCATCGGGTCATCTCGTTAAAGTGAGTTACAGGTCATTCAAATGGGCCTGGGCCCACTCGCGTACCTCGGCGTACGGATAATCTTCCAACGCAGCAAAGCCCGGAATGCCCCGCGCCTTCAACTTGGTGAATAACGGCACACTGATGCCGCCGAGGAAACGCGTCAGGCGTTCCGCTCCCGGCAAGTGGCCGGTGTGTTCATGATGCCTGTGGATAAAATCACCGCAAAGCCCCATGAAGTTTTTATCCACAAGCGGCGGCAAACCTGGCGGCGGTGGAAGGTGCGCCACGTTGCCGTGGCACACCGAGCAGTGCCCACAGCGCTGGGGCGCGTTCTCATCGCCGAAATACTGCGCCAGGCGTTGACCCAGGCAGTGTTCGGTGGCGAACAGATCGAGCATGGCGTGAATCCGTGCGACTTCGCCCACCTCATGCTGCTTGAAGCCTGTGTATAACTCTTTGCTCAATACATCAGGGTCAAACGCGGTATCAAGCAAGCTATAGACCTCCGTCATCTGCTTGCTCTCAAGCTCGATTAGGCCTTGCTCCTGGAAGTAATCCAGCGCCTTGACCACCCTGCTGCGTTCGGCATTGTGCTGTTGATAAAGCGCGTCAAAATCCACCGTCGCCCAGGTCTTGGCCCGCTTGCACACCTGGATGATCGCCGCGACGAACTGCTGCCGCTCACCAGAGAAGCGCGCGAGCAAAGCCTCAGGTTCGATCAGGTACTTGAAACGGTACTCTGCATAAAACGCATAGCGCGGCGCAATCACGCCCTTGAGCTCCAACTGCACCAGTAGCGTCTTCAACGGCAGCTCGCGGATGTTGCTGTGGTCCGACAAGGACCTGAGCAAAAACTCCCACTGCCCATCGCCTCGCGCGACCTGCAACTCTTCAAGCACCCGCCGAATGCCCTCCTGCTCCGGCGTATCGCCGTACACGAAGTTTTCCAGCACATTGAGGCTGTCGCGGTTGGCCAACACCAAGCAATCGGACGGTTGCCCATCACGCCCCGCGCGGCCGATTTCCTGGCTGTAGTTCTCGATGGACTTGGGCAGGTCGAAGTGCACCACATTGCGGATATCACTTTTGTCGATGCCCATGCCAAACGCGATGGTCGCGACGATGCAATTGGAGCGCCCGCCCATGAAACGCTGCTGGATACCGTCGCGTTTATCGTGAGGCAAACCGGCGTGATACGCCTCGGCCTGGATGCCGTTGCGGTTCAAATGATCGGCAATCTGCTCGGCGGTTTTCTGCAGGGTGACGTAGACGATACTCGGCTGATCGGCACGCTCGCTCATCCACTGCACCAACCGACGACGCTTGTCCGCGCCGCTGACCGGCTCCACCAACAGGTTGAGATTGGGCCGGTAGAAGCCCGTGGTGACCACATCGTCCGGCGCAATGGCGAACTTGGCCTGCATGTCGGCAATCACCTTGGGCGTCGCTGTAGCCGTCAACAGCAGCGCTTGTGGGATATTGAACTGACGCTGGTAGTCCGGCAGCTTCAAATAGTCCGGACGGAAGTTGTGGCCCCACTCGGAAATACAGTGCGCCTCGTCCACCACCAACAGCGAGATCCGCACGCCTTGCAGGAAGTTACGAAAGCGCTCGTTCTTCAGGCGCTCAACGGAAATCATCAGGATCTTCAACTCGCCCGAACGCGCGCGGGCCATCACCTCATTGGCGTCCTCGCGGCTCTGGGCCGAATCGATACTGCCCGCCGAAATGCCGTGGCGCTGCAGGAAACCCAACTGGTCCTGCATCAGCGCCAACAGCGGCGACACCACCAGCGTCAGGTGCGGCAGCAACACCGCCGACAATTGGTAGCACAGGGACTTGCCCGAACCCGTTGGGAAAATAGCCGCTGCCGAACGGCCGGCCAGTACGGTACTGACTGTCTCTTCCTGGCCCAGACGAAACTGTGGATAACCAAAAACCTGCTGGAGGGTGTCGTGCATAGGCTGTCACTCCGTTGACCGCTGAAGGAATCAAAAACATAGATCAGGGATCAAGAAAAGGTCGGGGATAAACGCTACAAACTGATACAGAGAAAACCAGCAAGCCCGCGCAAAAACGCAGACAGTAACACGCCAGATCACCTACCCCCGACAAGGAGTCGTGGATGTCTCGAAGCGCACTGTTTTCACCGCAACACCTCGCCATGTTCACGCTGCCGCTGTTGCTGCTTGGCTGTGTCGCCGCCCCCGCCCCAATGCCTACCGAACTGGACACACAGCGTTTTGAAACGCCCGAATACTTCGAGCAAAAAGCCCTGCCCATTGTGAAAGCGTCCTCCCTCTACGCGCGGGGCGGCACCGGCCAGGGCGTTAAAGTCGCGCTGATCGACTCAGGGCTCAACCAGGCACTACCTGAGTTTCATGGGCGCGTGGCCGATCCGGGCTATGACTTTGTGACACAACAGCCAGGCACCCTCGACATAAAGGGCCACGGCACCCAGATGGCCGGTATTCTCGCCGCCAACAAGAATGACCAGGGCATCCACGGCATCGCCTTCAACGCCCAGTTGATCCCCATGCGCTTTGGTGATGACAAGGAGCCGTTCTACTTCGACAGTGAAATCGCCCAGGCCTGGGAGCTCGCCTATACCAAAGGGGCACGCATTTTCAGTAACTCATGGGCGAACCCCATTGAAGCCAACACCAACGAGGTTCCCATCTACGAGCGCCTGATGGGTGACTCGTTGGGCGTGGCAAAAAAACGGGTGGCGGAAGGGGCCGTATTCGTTTTCTCAACGGGTAACGAGGTCAAGCGTGAGCCGCTCGCAGAACCCGGCCTGCCCGCGCTTGTGCCGGAACTGGAGAAAGGCTGGATAGCCGTCATGGCCCTCAAGAACGACGGCACGGCCATCAATCTCAAATCCAATTATTGCGGCCTCGCGGCACGCTGGTGCATCGCGGTGCCAGGAGGCGATGGTGGTGCTGGGTTGTTGACCACCAACAAGGATGGCAGCTACGGACCCACCGCCGGCACATCGCCGGCCGCTGCGTTGGTCAGTGGCGCCTTGGCGGCATTGCAGAGTCGCTTTCCCGAAATGACACCGCAACAAGTGCGTGAGCGCCTGCTCAGTACGGCGAATCGAACCGGAATCTATGCCAACAGCGAAGCCTATGGACGGGGATTGATGGACCTCGACGCAGCCTCGCGACTGTAGCTATCCCCCCAAACAAACAACGCGCCACTGGGGCGCGTTGTCGGTAAACGTGTTGGCTATCGATCAGCGGTTCTGCACCCGCTCAATCGCCGTGTCGTACACCGGGTTGGCCTTTTGCTCCTTGGCCAACTGGTAGTGACGCAACGCATCGGCAAACTGCCCCGCCGCTTCATAGATCCGCGCAATGTTGTAATAGGCGCCAGCACGCACCGTCGCAGCATTCGCACCGGTTGCCAGGGCGATGGCCTTGCGATTGGCCCAGATCGACTCGGCCGTGTTGCCAGCCTTCTGATACGCCAAGCCCAGGTTGCCGTAGGCCTTGCCGAAACCATTGTCCAACTCGATCGCCTGACGGAACAGGTCGATGGCCTGGTCGAGGTTACCCGCCTGGTAGGCCGCTTCACCTTGGACGTTCAGACGTTTCGCATCGGTTTGTGCGGAAGAGCTGACCGCAACAGCGGTCACGGCCACGCTGTCATCCAGCAGCGGTTTGACTTCGTTCAGCACATTCGCGGCATTCACAGTCACGCCGCTGAAGGTGTTGATGTCCTGGAAGTCGCCGCTGCCAGTCATGCGGAACACGGTCCACAGGTTACCGCTGCGGTTTTTCGGCACGTAGTAGGTGCGTACCAGGGATTGGCCCATGTACACGAACACCTTGGCTTCGCTGTTGGACAGTTGGCGCGAGCTTGGATTGCCGCCGTTGGTGAAGTCATGCACGGCATACACGTAGCTTTCGCCGTAGTGCTTTTTCTGCAGAGTGATGGTTTCCGGGCCGTAACTGTCGACGTCGTCCACATCCAGTTCGGCGTCGGTGCCGGTCTTGTTCTCGAAGTAGATGTTGTTGCCAGGGAAGATCATGTGGGAGTCGAGGTCTTCCGGAGTCTTGCCCCAGGTCAGCACCACGCGCAGCCCGTCGAGGTTTTCCATGACGGGGCTGATGGCGTAGGTCATGCCTTTGCACGGGCACTTCACCACCAGGTTGGAGTAGCCGGGTTTCTTGATAATCAACAGGCTGGTGGCGTCGTCGGCAGCTTCGCTGGTCAGCGTGACCTGGCCCTGGGCGTTGGTGCGGCCCACCACGTTTTGTGCGCCGTTGCGCTGCAGCAGCACTTCGGCGTCGGCGATTTTCTGGTCCTTGACCACCGCACTGAGCACTTCAATCGGCAATTGCTCGGCCTGGACCGAAAACGCCACCGCACACAAAGACATCGCCGAGGCGACACGCAGCAAACCCATGCTTAACTCCCTTTAAGTAGTGGACGGAATCGCCCTACAAGATTTTGCGGTGAAACATACGCTGAAATCCGGCCGCTGGCGGAATTTTTGTACAAAATGTGACGTGGTTTTTATCACGCCTACCCACTGAAGCATTGCGCTACAATCAAGCCTTGCTACCCAGGAGTACGCTGCCATGAGCGAACCGACGTTTGAGCAAAAACAGGATCACTACCACAAGATCCGCCGTTCCAATTACCTGGCCAGCCTGCGCCTGGAAGGGTTCGACACCCAGCCCGCCGACGTCGACAAACCTCTGCCGACCCGCGAAGCCGTCCTCGCCAAGTACCGCAACACCCCACGCTGATGCTCGACAAATACGGGGTGGGCCAGGATCCGTACTGCTATCCCGGTAGCAGCGTGCTGCGCAACCGCCTCGATTTGCACGACGAAGCCCGCTTGCACCAGGCCGAGCGGGAATTATCTGAAATCGCCGTAGGCAACCTCCCCCTCTTCCCGCCACCCTACGACCTCGACTGCTTGCAACACATCCACCGCACCCTGTTCAGCGACCTCTACGACTGGGCTGGCGAATTGCGCAGCGTCAATATCCAGAAAGGCGACACCCTGTTCTGCACCCCGGAACGCATCCCGCCGGAAGCGGCAAAGATCATCCGGCGTATGCAAGCGTCCAACTGGTATGTCGGTGTGAGTCAGGCTGAGCTGATCACGCAGATTGCCGAGGCCTACGGCGACCTCAACGTCATCCACCCCTTCCGCGAAGGCAACGGCCGGGCGCAACGGATCTTGTTCGAGCAGATCATTGTCAACGCCGGGTTTTCGGTGAATTGGTGGCTGGTGAAACACGCGGCGTGGATACCGGCAAATATTGATGCAGTGGCGTGTGATTACCGGGGGCTGGAGGCGATTTTTGCGCGGTGTGTGAGTCGGCCTGTCGGCAACTGATCACACGCCAGCTCGACCCACACCACTCACCTGTTTTGCTGTTAAGTCACTGGAAGCCGCAAATCCCGGAAAGCCCTGTAAGAAACCTCCATACGCCTCGACATCCCCTTCCGAAACTACTTGAAACTCCTGCCCGCCCCTCTACAAAACCCACCTTTCTCTGACCGAAACTAGCACCCTTTCAACAGATCCCGGCAAACACCTTTGAACATCGAAAGGACTCAACATATCGGCCATGGATCTACAGCTCCGGAGTGGCCAAGACGATGAGCGAATACACCCAGTGGATCTATCTGCTCCTCCTCCTCGCACTGGCCACCATAATCGACAGGATAATAAAGTTGCCAGTACTCAGAAGATGGGTTGGACTCTGCCTCTTGGTAACCGGCCCAGTACTTCTGTTCTATGCCACCTCATGGATCAGAGGGGCACAGCTTGAAAGTTTGCCGATAGTTGTCTTTGTGACAGGCATCGGGTTGTTGAGCACCCAGAATATCTATTGCAAAGTAAAAGCCAATCACCCACTCCTGCGTGCCCCCACCATGAACCTCGCCCCCAACTTCCCCGAAGACCCCGTCATGCAGCAACTCCTGCAACTGCTGCACGAGGAAATCGGCCTGCCAAGACACAAGACGATCCGCCTGCAAACCTCTATCAACTTCGACCTCGGCTGCGACGGCAGTGAGGCCAAGCAACTGATGGAAGCACTGGAGCAGGAATTTGCGCTCGACCTGGGCGACTTCGACACTTATCGTTACTTCAATCCGCCGACGTTCGATGTGTTTCTCAAACGCCGCGCCAAGGGCCGCGGCGAAAAAGTGCCGCTGACCCTGGGCATGCTCTACCTGGCCATCAAGACCCACAACTGGGACACGCAGACACTGGAAAACCTGAGCTAACTGTAGGAGCCGGATTGCCGGCGATGGCGGTCCTGAGGGCCTCATCGCCGGCGAGCCGGGCTCCTACAGGAAATTGAACCTTCGAGAAGGACCTTACATGGACGTAATGATGGGCCTGCTGGCCGCCCTGCTCTGGGGTGGTACGGATTTTCTCGTGGGCCTCAACGCCCGAGCCGTGGGCGTTAAACGCGCGGTGTATTTTGGCCAAGCCCTCGGCTTCCTGATCATGACCCTGCTGTTGGTCATCCTCCCAAGCTTGCTGTTCAAATCCCTCGACGCCCCGCTGAGCGTCTGGCTCCTGGGCGTCGCCGCCGCCCTGCTCACCGTCTCCGGCGCCCTTGCGCTGTCCAAGGCCTTCGCCCTTGGCAAAGCCGCCATCGTCGCGCCGCTGGTGACGTCCTACGGCGTGGTGACCACACTGCTGTCCTGGGCCAGCGGCGAGCACATCAGCCTGACGCAGCTGGGCTGCATCGCCGTGTGCGTGATCGGCGTGATCCTCTCCAGCATCCATAAGGACAACGGCGTCCCCCACAACAATCCACGCCGGTCCATCGCCTACGCCATGCTCGCCGCCTTGCTGTATGGCACCAGTTTCTGGCTGCAAGGCCGCTACACACTGCCCGCGCTGGGCCCGATCACCATGCTCTGGCTCGGTTACCTGGTGGGGCTGTGCGTATTGGTGGTGATGGTGCTGAAAATCAAGGACGGCCTGAAAATCCCACCGCTGAAAAACTGCGCGGCGCTGACCGGTGCGAGCTTGATGAACCTGGGTGGGTTCTCGGCGTTTTCCTGGGGGGCGATGGCGGGGTCGGTGTCGGTGGTGACGGTGATCAGTACGTTGTCAGGCGGTATTGCGGCGATTTTGGGGTTTGTGTTTTTCAAGGAGCGGTTGTCGGTGGTGCAGGTAGTGGGCGTCGTGCTGGTACTGGTCGGCGCGGTGGTTCTGCACATCGCCGACTAAGCGTTCGCGCACAAAAAAGCCGCCTGCAAGAGGCGGCTTTTTCACAACGCTCGAATCTTACAACTTAGGACCCGCAGCCTTGATCGCATCGCTCACTTCAAACTTCTTGAAGTTCTCGATGAACAGACCCGCCAGTGCCTTCGCCGCTTCGTCGTAGGCAGCCTTGTCAGCCCAGGTGTTACGTGGGTTCAACAGGCCGGTTTCAACGCCCGGTACGGCCAGTGGCACGTCGAGGTTGATCGTGTCGAGGTGTTCGGTTTCTGCACCGATCAACGCGCCGCTCTGGATCGCTGCGATCACGCCGCGAGTGGTCGGGATGTTGAAGCGGTTGCCGACGCCGTAGCCGCCGCCGGTCCAGCCGGTGTTGACCAGGTAGACCTTGGAGCCGAAGCCGCGGATGCGCTTGATCAGCAGCTCAGCGTATTCGCCAGCCGGGCGCGGGAAGAACGGTGCGCCGAAGCAGGTGGAGAAGGTCGACTTGATGCCGCCCCCTGAACCCATTTCGGTCGAGCCCACCAGTGCGGTGTAACCGGACAGGAAGTGGTAGGCCGCTTGTTCTTCGCTGAGGATCGACACAGGCGGCAGTACGCCGGTCAGGTCGCAGGTCAGGAAGATCACCGCGTTTGGCTCGCCGCCCAGGTTCTTCTCGGAACGCTTGGCAACGTGCTCCAGCGGGTAGGCGGCGCGGCTGTTCTGGGTCAGGCTGACGTTGGTGTAGTCGGCGTGCTTGGCCTCGTCGATCACCACGTTTTCCAGCACGGCGCCGTGCTTGATGGCTTTCCAGATGACCGGCTCGTTCTTCTCGGACAGGTCGATGCACTTGGCATAGCAACCGCCTTCGATGTTGAACACCACGCCTTCACCCCAGCCGTGTTCGTCGTCACCGATCAGGTAACGGCTTTCGTCGGCGGACAGGGTGGTTTTACCGGTGCCCGACAGACCGAAGAACAGGGTCACGTCGCCTGCTTCGCCGATGTTGGCAGCGCAGTGCATCGGCAGCACGTCGGAAGCCGGCAGCAGGAAGTTCTGCACCGAGAACATGGCTTTCTTCATCTCACCGGCGTAACGCATGCCGGCGATCAGCACTTTCTTCTGGGCGAAGTTGAGGATCACGCAACCGTCGGAGTTGGTGCCATCACGTTCTGGCACGCACTCGAAGTTGGCCACGTTGAGCACTTGCCATTCTTCACGACCGGCCGGGTTGTACTGGGCCGGGTTGATGAACAGGCAACGACCGAACAGGTTCTGCCAGGCAGTCTGGGTGGTCATTTTCACGGCCAGGTAGTGGTCTTCAGCCGCCCCTACGTGGACGTGGGAAACGAAATGCTCTTGCGCGTTGTTGAATGCCTCGACGCGAGCCCACAGGGCATCGAACTTGTCGGCAGGGAACTTGCGGTTGATCGGGCCCCAGGCGATGGAAGCCTGGGTGGAAGGCTCTTCAACGATGAAACGGTCGACCGGCGAACGGCCAGTACGGTGACCGGTTTCGACGACCAGCGCGCCAGTATCGGCGAGCACGCCTTCACCACGCTGCAGGGCTTCTTTAACCAGATCGTCAACACTCAGATCGGTGTATACGGCGTTGTTGGCTTGCGTCATGAGGTTCCCCGTCGGCCTATGGCCGAGTGCTCCAAACGTTTTGTAGTAGAAAGTTGCGCACTACTACCGCGAAAAAAGTGGGCCGGATTATGCCAGAAAAGCCCAAAAAGAGTAGGGCCCTCCCGTCAGAACTGCGCTAATCCGGCGTTTGTCAGGTGATTTACCTGTGCTTAAACGTTTTAGTGGCGGGTGTCGGAAGGGGTGTCGATACCTGCGCCGGCGAACAATTGGGCAACATCAGCCGCGTCGAACAGGTAGCGCTCGTTGCAGAACTGGCAGTCGATCTCGATATGGCCGCCGTGCTCCACCACCAGGTTTTGCGCATCTTCCAGGCCGAGGCTGACCAAGGCATTGGCCGAACGCTCGCGCGAGCAGCTGCAATTGAAGTGCAGGCCTTGTGCGTCAAACAGTCGCACGGCTTCTTCGTGGTACAGGCGATGCAGGATGGTTTCGTTGTCCAGGCCCAGTTGCTCTTCAGCGGTGAGGGTGCCGGCCAGCGCCGTCAGCTTGCGCCAGCTGTCGGTGCGCTCGTCTTCGTCCTTGATGCGATCTGGTGGCAATTGCTGCAACAGCATCCCGCGTGCGCGTTTGCCGTCGGCGTTGAGCCAGAACTTGGTGCCGACCTGCTGGGACATCACAAAATAGTTGGTGAAGCAGTCCGACAGGGTTTCGCCGTCCAGGTCGACGATACCTTGGTAGCGCTGGCCCTCAGTCGGATCGACGGTGATCGCCAGCACGCCGTTGGCCATCAGGTCGGACAACGTGGCGTCCGGGGCAATCTGGTCGGCTTCATAACGGGCCAAACCACGGATTTCGCGCTCGCTGGAGCATTCGATCATCAGCATCGGCACCGGCCCTTCGGAGCGTGCCTGCAGGATCAACAACCCGTCGAATTTCATGGTGCCCACCAGGAGCGCCGCCGCCGCCATCAGCTCCCCGAGCAGTTGCGCGACCGGCTCCGGATAGGGGTGCTTGGCAAGGACTTCGGCATAGCTGCGCTCCAACGAGACCAGCTCGCCGCGGGCGTCGCTCTCGTCAAAGATGAAGCGTTGGGTGAAGTCGGTATCCGGTAGATCAGTCATAGGTCTGGGTATCTGAATTGATGACAAATTGATTACAAGGTTTATAGAATTAAACGCTTTAGCACCGTTTTGGTGCGGTTTTCTAGAGCCGTGAGGGACAGTTTATGAACAATCCGGGTTTGTTCCAAGCCAAGTGGAACCTCGGGCGATGGGCCTTCTGCAATCTACTGGCTATCGGGCTGCTGTGTTTCTGGCTGTGGCCCACGGGCCAGATGCTGTGTGTGCTTTTCGACGAGTGGCTGTTTCATCTGCTCAATGACCCGCTGGCCAGCAACTCGACCTGGCTGCACGTATGGGCGGTAGCCAGTCTGCGGCCGTTCGATGCGGTGGTCGGGGTCATCCTGCTGGCGCTGTTGATTCGCGGCGACTGGGTGTTCAAGGCCGTGCAGGTGCGCCAGGCACTGTTCGGTTTTGTCGGCATTCTGCTGCTGTTGCTGTTTATCCGCATGCTGTTTTCCAAATTCGCGGCGCACATGGGCTGGCAACACAGCAGCCCATCGATGGTGATCAGCGGAGCGATCCAGATGAGCGACTACTTCCCGGGGCTGGAGAAGACCTGGGAATTGAAGGATCGCTCGAGCCAGAGTTTTCCAGGGGATCACGCATCGGTGCTGTTGATCTGGGGGATGTTCATGACGGTGTTCGCCAAGCGCATCGGCCAGTTGCTCGTGATCTGGGGCCTGGCGCTGCTGTTCATGATGCCGCGCCTGGTGGCCGGTGCGCATTGGGGGCAGGACGACTACATCGGCGGTGTGTTGTTGGCGCTGTTGGCGCTGGGGTGGGGGTATTACACGCCGTTCGCAGCGAAGGTGTCGGCTGGGTTGCTGCGGCTCACGGCGCCGGTGTTCGGGCTGGCTGCACGCCTACCAATCGTCGGGCGAATGAGCGTCGTTAGAACTGCGCAATAATTTGTGGTGAGCGAGCTTGCTCGCGCTAGGCTGCGGAGCGGCCTCAAAAAAGCGGGAGCGCTGCGCACTCCAGCGCGGGGCAAGCCCGCTCACCATAAAGGCCCATTCGACTCAGGCTAGTCGTCATTGCCGCTGTCGCGAAACTTGAACAGATCGCGGCGCTGTTTCTTGCTCGGCTTGCCATCGGTGGTCATACCGGTGGCGCCCGCCTTGCGCATGGCCGCCGCGTTTTCGCGCTTGGCGATACTGGCCTCGGTCTCTGTGTACAACGCCTGTGCTTCAGGCGCACCACGGCGCACGATGGAAAGCGCCTGAACCACGACCGTCTTTTCATCAAATCCAACACGAATCTGGAACTCGTCGCCGACACGCGGTTCCTTGCCCGGCTTGCAGCGTTCGCCACGATGATGCACCTTGCCGCTCTCGATAGCGGCCTTCGCCAGGGCACGGGTTTTATAGAAACGCGCCGCCCATAGCCACTTGTCCAGACGGACCTTTTCTTCCTCTTCCTGCTTTTGAGCCACTTGAATTCCTCGCTCTGAAAAATGTCGCAACTTTACCGTTGAAACCCTTCGACGCATAAACCCCAAGGCTCACCTAAGATACGCCAGGTAGCACCCTGTTTTCGCGAGGATATGCTGTGACCGAATTCCCCCTTTCACTCACCTCGCCCAACCAGCGCTGCGTGGGTTGCCAGCAAAGCGAGCCCCTCGGGTTCGATTTTGCATTCGCTTACCAGCCTATCGTAGACCTGCGGGATCATTCGATCTTTGCCCACGAGGCCCTGGTGCGTGGCCCCTACGGCGAAGGGGCTCTGTCGGTGCTCGACCAGGTCAACGAAAGCAACCGCTACCGCTTCGACCAACGCTGTCGAACCCAGGCAATTGCCGGGGCAGCGGCCCTTGGCATGCAAACCCACCTTTCGATCAACTTCATGCCCAACGCCGTGTACCGTCCGGAACTGTGCATCCGTAGCACCCTGGAGGCGGCTCGCGCGCATAATTTTCCGTTGAACCAGCTGATTTTCGAGACCCTCGAAAGCGAGCACGTAGATAACTATCGCCATTTGACGAATATTCTGCGTGAATACCGCGAATTCGGCTTCAAGACCGCCATCGACGATTTCGGCGCGGGCTATTCGGGGCTGAACCTGCTGGCCGATTTCCAACCTGACTTGATCAAACTCGACATGGCGCTGATTCGCGATGTCGATCAGGATCGTGTTCGTCAGGTCATCGTTCAGGGGATTGTCACAATCTGTGAGCAGTTGGGGGTTACTGTCATCGCCGAAGGCATCGAAAGTGCCGGCGAGCGTGACTTCCTGTCCGACTGCGGAATTTTTCTGATGCAGGGCTATTGGTTCGCCAAGCCTGCATTCAAGGCCCTGGCCGAGGTTTCCCCTCAGGCCTGGGCGAATTGATCGGTTACCCATATTGAAGACATTTGACCATTTGACCGTTGTGGGTCTGCGTGAGTGGGTGGCACTTCCCGACTTGGGAGTGGCAGGCCTGCGCGCAAAGATCGACACCGGTGCCAGCACCTCAAGCCTGCACGCTACCGATATCGAGCCGTTTGAGCGCGACGGTGAGAAGTGGGTGCGTTTTACCGCGCACCTGGGCAGCGTTGTGCAACTGCGTCACCGCCGCTGCGAAGCGCCCCTGGTGACGATGAAAACCATCAAGAGCTCCAACGGGCATGCGCAGGTGCGCTATGTCATCAGCACCACCCTGGCGCTGGGTGATCGGGTATGGCGGGTGGAGTTCACCCTGGCCTGCCGCAAAGCCATGCGTTACCGGCTGTTGCTGGGTTCCAAAGCCTTGATTGACGGCCAACTGGTGGTCAACCCCGGCATCAAGTACGTTCAAGACAAGCCGGTGTTTCCGGTCTCTACTCTTTCTGTCCCAGGTGCTGCATGAAGATTGCTGTGCTGTCGCGAAACCCGCGTCTGTATTCCACCCGCCGCCTGGTTGAGGCCGGCACCGAACGTGGCCACGAAATGGTGGTGATCGACACGTTGCGGGCCTATATGAACATTGCCAGCCACAAGCCGCAGATCCACTACCGGGGCAAGCCGCTGGAGGGGTTTGATGCGGTGATCCCACGCATCGGCGCTTCGGTGACGTTCTATGGCTGCGCAGTGTTGCGCCAGTTTGAAATGATGGGGGTGTTCCCCCTCAATGAGTCGGTCGCCATTGCCCGTTCACGGGACAAGTTGCGCTCGCTGCAGTTGCTGTCGCGCCGGGGTATCGGCCTGCCAGTGACGGGCTTTGCCCACTCTCCCGACGACATCCCCGACCTGATCGACATGGTCAACGGCGCACCGCTGGTGATCAAGGTGCTGGAAGGCACCCAAGGTATCGGCGTGGTGCTGTGTGAAACCGCGACAGCGGCCGAATCCGTGATCGAGGCGTTCATGGGCCTCAAGCAGAACATCATGGTGCAGGAATACATCAAGGAAGCCGGCGGCGCGGATATCCGCTGCTTCGTGGTGGGCGACAAGGTGATTGCAGCGATGAAGCGCCAGGCGAAGCCAGGGGAGTTCCGCTCCAACCTGCACCGTGGCGGCAGCGCCAGCCTGATCAAGATCACCCCGGAAGAACGCATGACCGCACTGCGGGCCGCCAAGGTGATGGGGTTGAGTGTGGCGGGTGTGGATATCCTGCGCTCCAATCACGGGCCGCTGGTGATGGAGGTGAATTCGTCACCGGGCTTGGAAGGCATTGAAACCACCACGGGCAAGGACGTGGCGGGGATCATCATTCAGCATCTGGAGAAGAATGGTGGGCCGAATATGACCAGGACCAAGGGCAAGGGCTGACACCACCGTAATACCTGAAGGAGCCGGCTTGCCGGCTCCTACACAAGGT
This sequence comes from Pseudomonas sp. MYb541, assembly GCF_037479595.1. Lineage (NCBI taxonomy): Bacteria > Pseudomonadati > Pseudomonadota > Gammaproteobacteria > Pseudomonadales > Pseudomonadaceae > Pseudomonas > Pseudomonas sp. MYb541. The sequence goes on from NZ_JBBGYS010000013.1 coordinate 104,660, forward strand.
CAGACCGCGTCGCGGGGCAACATCAGCCCAAGCGGCAAACGCACGCGCGCCTCCAGGCCACCTTCTTCGCGGTTGCGTAGCTCAACGTTGCCCCCATGCATCGAGGCTATACGCCGCACAATCGCCAACCCCAGGCCTGTCCCCTTGCCACCTCGGGCACGGTCGCCACGGGTAAAGGGGTTGAAGATGCCTTCCAGCTCATCCGGGTCGATGCCCGCGCCACGGTCCATCACGCTCAGCACCACATACGGCGCAGCGCTGTCGCCAGACACATACGCCGCCACTTCCACATCGGAACCGGCGTGGTGCAGGGCGTTGCCGATCAGGTTGTTCAACAGGCGCTTCATCGATACCCGACGCAACGCAAACGGCTGGATCGGCTCCAGGCGCATGCGCACCTGTTCACCGTTCTGGTTATAGGGCGCCACCACCTCTCGCACCAGGTCGGTCAGGTCGACTTCTTCCACCACTTCATCGCGGCCATCGCGGATAAACGCCAGGAACTGGTCGAGAATCGCGTCCATGTCTTCGATGTCGCGGACCATGTCGTCAGTGAGGTCGGTACGGTTGCCCATCAACTCCAGCGACAAACGCAGTCGCGTCAACGGGGTACGCAAGTCGTGGGACACCCCCGCCAGCATCAGCTCGCGCTCGCGGCCGGCCTGTTCGACGTCTTCAGCCATCTGGTTGAACGCGCCGTACACCTCGGTCATCTCACTGGGCGTGTCGCTGACCGGCAGGCGAACGCTGCGCCCCTGGCCCAATTGACGGGCGGCAAACACAAGGCGTTTTAGAGGCTGATTAAGCTGGCGCACGAAAATCCACGCCGACGCCGTTGAAAGCAAACCGATCGCCAGGAACCAGCCCAACACGTTCCAGATCTTCTGCCCCCGCAGCGGATGCGGGTACAGCGGCACTTTCAGCCAATCCTCGCCCAGGCTTGGCGCACGCACCCACAACGCAGGCGACACGTGCATGCGCAGCCGCACCTCAGTGTCTTCACCCAGTTCGGCCTGCATCTGGCGCTGGTAGATCTCACTGTAGGGCCAATGCTGCTCGCCCTCCGGCACACCTGCACCGGCGACGCGCACCAGGGTCGCGGCCTTGGCGATCTTCTCGCGGTTCTCTGGGTCTGCCGCCCAATAGGCGCGCAGCGTCAGGGCGACACCGTGGCTGTATTGCCGGTCCACCAGCACGTCCTCGTTCATCAACAGATAAACCAGCGTGAGTGCCTTGGAAAACAGAACGACGATCAGCACCAGCCAAAGGGTGCGGGAGAAGAAACTTTGGGGGAACCACAGCGGGGTTTTCATAGAAGACTGCTAGATACCTTGCAGAAACGAGCGGCGCTCGCAGAATTGCAGACGCCGGACACCCCGCCGACTCTTATGGAGTCAAACGCCAGGATGCCCGCCCCTGCAAATCACCGATCAACTGGTTTTATTGCCGTCCGGCACAAACACATAACCCACGCCCCACACCGTCTGGATATACCGCGGCTTGGACGGGTCCGGCTCGATCATCCGACGCAGACGGGAGATCTGCACGTCGATGGAGCGCTCCAGCGCATCCCATTCCCGGCCACGGGCCAGGTTCATCAGCTTGTCGCGGGTCAGCGGCTGGCGAGCGTTCATCACCAGAGCCTTGAGCACGGCGAATTCACCGGTAGTGAGCATGTGTACTTCATCGCCACGCTTGAGCTCACGGGTCGCCAGCGACAGTTCGTAGTCGCCAAAGGTGACACTCTCGTCTTCGCTACCTGGGGCACCTGGAACCGGCGGTGCCTGGCGACGCAGTACGGCTTTGACCCGAGCCATCAGTTCGTCAGGGTTGAACGGCTTGGCCAGGTAGTCATCGGCGCCCAGTTCAAGGCCCTTGATGCGGCTCAGCTCATCGCCCTTGGCGGTGAGCATGATGATTGGAATCTGGTTGTTTGCGCCGCGCAGGCGTTTGCAGGCGGTCAGGCCGTCTTCGCCGGGCAGCATCAGGTCGAGTACGACCAGGTTGAACACCTCACGCCCCAACAGGCGGTCCATCTGCTCGGTGTTCGGCACCGCGCGGGCACGGTAGCCCTTGGAGTTGAAAAAACGCTCCAGCAGGCTACTCAGCCCCGGATCGTCATCAACGATGAGAATTTTTTCGCCTTCAGCAGTTTGTGCAGTGCTGCTCATTAGATGCTCCTCTTATCTCGGCGCGCATTATGGCCTAGCTGCCGTTATACGCACCGTGTGCATTGTTAGCAGATTTTTCCTCTACTGCCAGCGAACCCGCGCCGTACAACCGTTGGCGCAATCCCCCCCTAGGGCAGAACGCTGGTTATAATGCGGCGCCGTCGTGCAGGGCAACGTCCGATCGTTACCGTTTGATGCCGAGGCTTTTTTTACCCGCTTGTGTGATTTTTTCGATTTCGAGGGTCAATAGGCTGCCTCTTGACCCAGGCAGCGGCGCCAGTCGGGCCGCTCAACCAGCCTCCCAGGGCCTTGTTTTCCGGGCCTGCGAGCTGCTTTTCAGAATTTCAGGTGGTTTTATGGACAGCATCAACAGCCGCATCGCCGAGGAACTCGGTGTACGCCCACAACAGGTCGAAGCGGCCGTCGCTCTACTGGATGAAGGCTCCACAGTGCCTTTCATCGCCCGTTACCGTAAAGAAGTGACCGGCAGCCTCGACGACACCCAGTTGCGTCACCTGGAAGAGCGTCTGCGCTACCTGCGAGAACTCGACGAACGGCGCATCAGCATCCTCGCCAGCATCGAGGAACAGGGCAAGCTGACCCCACAGCTTGAGCGCGACATCAAGCTCGCCGACACCAAGACCCGCCTCGAAGACCTCTACCTGCCGTACAAGCAGAAGCGCCGCACCAAGGGCCAGATCGCCCTGGAAGCCGGCCTGGGCGAGCTGGCCGACGCCCTCTTCAACGACCCATCGCTGACTCCGGACACCGAAGCCGCCCGCTTCATCGATGCCGAAAAAGGCGTTGCCGACGTCAAGGCCGCCCTCGAAGGCGCCAAGTACATCCTCATGGAGCGCTTCGCCGAAGACGCCAGCCTGCTGGAAAAACTGCGTACTTACCTGAAGCAGGAAGCGATTCTCAGTGCCCGCGTCATCGCCGGCAAAGAGGAGGAAGGCGCCAAGTTCCGCGATTACTTCGAACACGACGAACCGCTGAAAAGCATGCCGTCCCACCGTGCGCTCGCCATTTTCCGTGGTCGCAACGAAGGCATTCTCAGCTCTGCGCTGAAGGTCGGCGACGAGTTGCCGGGCACCATGCACCCCTGCGAAGGCATGATCGGTCAACAATTCGGCATCCAGAATCAGAACCGTCCTGCGGACAAGTGGCTTGGTGAGGTGGTGCGCTGGACCTGGAAGGTCAAGCTCTACACCCACCTGGAAACCGACCTGCTCGGCGAGCTGCGCGACGGCGCCGAGACCGAGGCGATCAACGTGTTCGCCCACAACCTGCACGACCTGCTGCTGGCCGCCCCGGCCGGCCCGCGCGCCACTCTGGGCCTTGACCCGGGCCTGCGCACTGGCTGCAAGGTGGCCGTGGTCGACTCCACCGGCAAGCTGTTGGACCACGCCACGGTGTATCCGCATGTGCCGCACAACAAATGGGACCAGACCCTCGCGATCCTGGCCGCCCTGTGCGCCAAGCACGCGGTGGACCTGATCGCCATCGGCAACGGCACCGCCAGCCGTGAAACCGACAAGCTGGCCGCCGAACTGATCAAAAAGTATCCCGCCATGAAGATGACTAAGGTCATGGTCTCCGAGGCCGGCGCTTCGGTGTACTCGGCGTCGGAACTGGCTTCCAAGGAATTCCCGGACCTCGACGTGTCGATCCGTGGCGCGGTGTCCATCGCCCGTCGCCTGCAGGATCCACTGGCCGAACTGGTGAAGATCGACCCTAAATCCATCGGCGTCGGCCAGTACCAGCACGATGTGTCGCAGCTGAAACTGGCGCGCGGCCTGGACGCGGTGGTTGAAGACTGCGTAAACGCCGTGGGCGTGGACGTGAATACCGCCTCTGTTGCATTGCTGGCACGTATTTCCGGCCTCAACGCCACCCTGGCACAGAATATCGTGACCCACCGTGACGAAAACGGCGCGTTCAAAACCCGTGCAGCGCTGAAAAAGGTCGCACGCCTGGGCGAGAAAACCTTCGAACAAGCCGCCGGCTTCCTACGCGTAATGAACGGCGACAATCCTCTGGACTCCTCCGCAGTCCACCCGGAAGCCTACCCGTTGGTGCAACGCATCGCCGCCGAGACCGACCGCGATATCCGCTCGCTGATCGGCGACGCCGCGTTCCTCAAGCGCCTGGATCCAAAGAAGTACACCGACGAAACCTTCGGTGTTCCGACCATCACCGACATTCTGCAAGAGTTGGAAAAACCGGGCCGCGACCCGCGTCCCGAGTTCAAGACTGCCGAGTTCCAGGACGGCGTCGAAGACCTCAAGGATCTGGAGCTGGGTATGATCCTCGAAGGCGTGGTCACCAACGTGACCAACTTCGGCGCCTTTGTGGACATCGGCGTGCATCAGGACGGTTTGGTGCATATCTCCGCGCTTTCGGAGAAATTCATCAAGGACCCGCGTGAAGCGGTGAAAGCCGGTGACGTGGTCAAGGTCAAGGTCATGGAAGTCGACATCCCGCGCAAACGCGTTGGCCTGTCGATGCGCATGAGCGACACCCCCGGCGAGAAAATCGACGGTGCCCGTGGCGCGCGTCCGGGCTCGGCGCCGCGCCAGTCGCAGAACAACGCACCGCGCAAGGAAACCGCCACCGCAGCGCCAAGCAACAACGCCATGGCCTCGCTGTTCGCCAACGCCAAACAGTTGAAGAAACGCTGATGGAAATCCCGGCCGGTTTGACCCAGAGCGCGTTCAGCGAACTGATCGGCTGCCGCCTGCAACGCCTTGAAGAGGGCGTTGCCGAGGTGGCCCTGACCCTGGAGCCGCAACTGCGCAATCGCGCGGGTAAGCTCCATGGCGGGGCGATTTTCAGCCTGGTGGACATTACGATGGGGCTGGCGTGTTCCAGCTCCCATGGTTTCGACCAGCAGAGCGCGACCATCGAGTGCAAGATCAACTATATCCGCGCCGTGTCTGACGGTGACGTGCTGTGCACCAGCCGGGTGATTCATGCCGGTCGCCGCACGTTGGTGGTCGAGGCAGACGTGTATCAAGACGAAAGACTTGTCGCAAAAGCGCAGGGCACCTTCGCTGTCCTATAGCTCCCCACCCCCGATTTGAGTTAATTTCGGCGCTGCAATCACGGCGTCGGAATTTTCTCGCTGCGCTGTAGCCAAATTCATGGAGTGAAGTCGGCATTTTCAGAGCGGGTTAAATCGACTCTAAACCAGGCGATCACGCCAGTTTTAACTTCACCCTTGTAGACCGTCCTGCCCACCCCCATATTGGGGCGACTGACGCGTGAAGGAATCCAACTTGAGCGAACTTCTCAACCGCCGCCTGGCCCTGCTCGGCAAGCGCGAACACCTCTCCCTGCTAGAGCAGTGCTTGCACGGCATCGAGCGCGAATGCCTGCGTGTCACCGGTGAGGGTCGACTGGCGCAAACGCCGCACCCTGAAGCCCTGGGCGCCGCGTTGACCCACGAACAGATCACCACCGACTACTCGGAATCGCTGCTGGAGTTCATCACTCCGGCCCTGCCCAACCCAGCCGATACCCTGAGCAGCCTGGACAAGATCCATCGCTTTGCCTACACCAAGCTGGGCAGCGAATACCTGTGGAGCCCCTCGATGCCGTGCCCGTTGCCGGCCGAGGAAGATATTCCGATTGCCTACTACGGCACGTCCAATATCGGACAGCTCAAGTACGTGTATCGCAAGGGTCTGGCCCTGCGTTACGGCAAGACCATGCAGTGCATCGCTGGCATCCACTACAACTTCTCGTTGCCGGAAGCGCTGTGGCCGTTGCTCAAAGAGACGGAAGGGTTTGTCGGCACCGACCGCGATTACCAGTCCACCGCCTATATCGCGTTGATCCGTAATTTCCGTCGCTACAGCTGGCTGTTGATGTACCTGTTTGGTGCCTCCCCAGCGCTGGACGCCGGTTTCCTGCGCGGTCGTTCGCACCAACTGGAAGTGCTCGACGCCGACACGCTGTACCTGCCTTACGCCACCAGCCTGCGCATGAGCGACCTGGGTTATCAGAGCAACGCCCAGGCCGGCCTCACGCCGTGCTACAACGACCTGGCCAGCTACACCGACAGCCTGCGCGAAGCGGTGGCAACGCCCTACGCGCCGTACGTCGAAATCGGCACGCATCAGGACGGTGAGTGGGTGCAGCTCAACACCAACATCCTGCAGATCGAAAACGAGTACTACTCCAACATCCGCCCCAAGCGTGTGACTTACACCGGCGAACGGCCGATCCAGGCGCTGATGGCCCGTGGCATCCAGTACATCGAAGTGCGCTGCCTGGACATCAACCCGTTCCTGCCGATGGGTATCGACCTGCCGGAGTCGCGTTTCCTCGACGCCTTCCTGCTGTACTGCGCGTTGAACGACAGCCCGCTGTTCGCCGACAACGAGTGCGGTAACGCCACCTCCAACTTCCTCAGCGTGGTCAAGGAAGGTCGTCGTCCCGGCCTGCAATTGCAGCGTCAGGGCCAGCCTGTGGACATGAAGGAATGGGCTGCCGAACTGCTGGAGCAGATTGCGCCACTGGCCGCCTTGCTGGATGAGAGCCACGGCATCACCGAGCACAGCCAGGCGCTGGACGCTCAGCTGGCGAAGGTCAAGGATTCGTCCCTGACCCCGTCAGCCCAGGTGTTGGCGGCGATGGCCGAGCGTAAGGAAAGTTTTGCGCAATTCTCCCTGCACCAGAGCCAGTTGCACGCCGAGCATTTCCGTAAGGAGCCGTTGCCGGCTGAAGAGCAGGCGCGCTTTGAGGAGCTGGCACGGACCTCGCTGGCGCAGCAAGCTGAGTTGGAACAGAACGAAGTGGGCGATTTTGATGTGTTTGTCGGGTCGTACCAGGCCAGCATCCTCGCCATCAGCAACTAAAGCCTTACGCGGTCCCCTGTGAGAGCTGGCTTGCCTGCGATAGCATCAACTCGGTCTATCTGGAATACCGAGTTGCCTGCATCGCAGGCAAGCCAGCTCCCACAGTTGCTCTCCTCAGCCTGAGGAACGAATTCCACTTTTCTTCTCATAAGCTAATTCGAAAATGTTATTTATTTTCGGATTCTTAGATCATTTAGTCTCCTCACACGCCGACCCTCGGCCGCCTGATTGAGGAGCTTCCCCTTGAAACTGCTTACCCCTCTGCGCCTCTTGGCCGCATTGTCCCTGGCCGGTGCCAGCCTGTTTGCCCAGGCGGCGGATGTGACCATCGCTTACCAGACCACCGTGGACCCGGCCAAAGTCGCCCAGGCCGACGGCGCCTATGAAAAAGCCACCAACGCCAAGATCAACTGGCGCAAATTCGACAATGGCGCCGACATCATCGCCGCCATCGCGTCCGGCGATGTGCAGATCGGCTACCTCGGTTCGAGCCCGCTGACCGCCGCGATCACCCGCAAAGTGCCGGTGGAAACCTTCCTCGTCGCCACTCAGATCGGCGGTGCCGAAGCGCTGGTGGCGCGCAACGGCGCGGGGATTAACGGCCCGCAGGACCTGATCGGCAAAAAAATCGCCGTGCCATTCGTGTCCACCGGCCATTACAGCCTGTTGGCCGCGTTGAAACACTGGAACATCGACCCGTCCAAAGTAACCATCCTCAACCTCGCACCACCCGCCATCATCGCCGCCTGGAAGCGCGGTGATATCGACGCCACCTACGTATGGGACCCCGCCCTGGGCGTGGCCAAGGAAAACGGCAAGGTGCTGATCACCTCCGGCGAACTGGCCAAGTTCGGCGCGCCAACCTTCGATGCCTGGATCGTGCGTAAGGATTTTGCCGAGAAGCACCCGGAAATCGTCACGGCGTTCGCCAAAGTGACGCTGGATGCCTACGCCGCCTACCGCAAAGACCCACAAGCCTGGCTCGCTGACAAAGGCAACGTCGACAAGCTGGTGAAGCTCTCCGGCGCCAAGGCCAGCGACATCCCCCTGCTGCTGCAAGGCAACGTCTACCCGCTGGCCGCTGACCAGGTGACCCTGCTGGGCGCGCCGACCACCAAGGCCGTGACCGATACCGCCGCGTTCCTCAAGGAGCAAGGCAAGGTCGACGCCGTGCTGCCGGACTACACCCCTTACGTCAGCGCCAAGTTCATTACTAACTGATCAGGAGTTCATTGCGATGGCCTTGCTACAACTGGAGCGCATCAGCGCACAGTACCCAGGCGCCACAGAACCGGTACTGTCAGACATTTCAATCGACCTGGGGCCCCAGCAATTGCTGGTGGCCCTCGGCCCGTCCGGCAGTGGCAAGACTTCGCTGTTGAACCTGATTGCCGGCTTTGTCGAACCGTCCGCCGGGCGCATTACCCTCGACGGCGTGCCGGTCAAAGGTCCGAGCGCCGAGCGCGGCGTGGTGTTCCAGGACGACGCCTTGCTGCCCTGGCAGGATGTGCTGGCCAACGTGGGCTTCGGCCTGGAGCTGGCCGGTGTGCCCAAGGCGCAACGCGAAGTGCGCGCTCGGGAAATGCTCGCGCTGGTGGACCTGGCCGGTTTCGACAGCCGCCGTATCTGGCAACTTTCCGGTGGGCAGAAGCAACGCGTAGGCCTGGCCCGCGCGCTGGCGGCCGACCCTCGCGTGTTGCTGATGGATGAACCCTTCGGCGCCCTCGATGCCTTCACCCGCGAACAGATGCAGGAGCTGCTGCTGCAAGTCTGGCGGCGCACGGCCAAGCCGGTGTTCCTGATTACCCACGACATCGAAGAAGCGGTCTTCCTGGCCACTGACCTGATCCTGCTGGCGCCCAACCCTGGCCAGATCGTCGAACGCCTGAGCCTGGACTTCGGCCAACGCTACGCCGCCGGTGAGTCGGCGCGGGCGATCAAGTCCGACCCGCGCTTTATCGAAACCCGCGAACACGTGCTGGGCAAAGTGTTCTCCCAACGGCAGGTGTCCGCATGAGCAGCTACGAATTTCCCGTCACGGCCACCAAGCCGGTGGCGCACGCAGTTGTCCCGTTGCGACGCAGCTTGAGCACCCGCTGGATCAGCCTGCTGACCCTGGTCGCCTTGCTGGTCATTTGGTGGGCCGTGACCGCCACCGGTTTGATTGAACCGCTGTTCCTGCCACCGCCGTCCGCCGTACTGCAAAAAGGCTGGCTGCTGGCGACCACGGGCTACATGGATTCCACCCTGTGGCAACACCTGGGCGCGAGCCTCAGCCGTATCGGCCTGGGCCTGGGTTTTGCGGTGCTGACCGCCGTGCCGGTAGGGATCGCCATCGGCTCCAACCGTATCGCCCGTGGCATTCTCGACCCGCTGATCGAGTTCTACCGCCCGATTCCTCCCCTGGCTTACTTGCCGCTGATCGTGATCTGGTGCGGCATTGGCGAGCTGTCCAAGGTGCTGCTGATTTACCTGGCGATTTTTGCGCCGATTGCCATCGCCACCGCGACTGGCGTGCGCACGGTCGACCCGGCCAAGCTGCGCGCGGCGCAGTCGTTGGGCGCTACCCGCGCACAGCTGATCCGGCATGTGATCCTGCCGAGCGCCCTGCCCGACATCCTCACCGGCGTGCGCATCGGCCTGGGCGTGGGCTGGTCGACATTGGTCGCCGCCGAGCTGATCGCGGCCACCAGCGGCCTGGGGTTCATGGTGCAGTCGGCGGCGCAGTTCCTGGTCACTGACGTGGTGGTGCTGGGCATCCTCGTCATCGCCCTGATCGCCTTTGCCATGGAAATGGGCCTGCGTGCCCTGCAGCGTAAATGGGTGCCCTGGCATGGCCAGGCACATTGAGTGAGAACCGCATGAGCAGCCTGACCGTTACCCCCATCAGCACCGCATTGGGCGCCCTGATCAGTGGCGTCGATATCACTCGGCCGTTGAACATTGAAGAACGCGATGCCATTGAACAGGCGTTGCTCAAGCACTCGGTGCTGTTCTTCCGTGATCAACCGATCAACCCGCAACAGCAGGCACGGTTCGCGGCGAATTTTGGTGACCTGCATATCCACCCGATCTACCCCAACGTGCCGGAACAGCCCGAAGTGCTGATCCTCGACACCGCCGTCACCGACGTGCGCGACAACGCCGTGTGGCACACCGACGTAACCTTCCTGCCGACGCCGGCGTTGGGCGCCGTACTCAGCGCCAAGCTGCTTCCGGCGTTTGGCGGCGATACGCTGTGGGCCAGTGGGATTGCGGCGTATGAGGCGTTGTCCGAGCCGTTGAAGCGCTTGCTCGATGGGCTGACGGCGACCCACGACTTCACTAAGTCATTTCCGCTGGAGCGCTTTGGCAACACCGCTGAAGACCTGGCGCGTTGGGAAGAGACTCGCAGGAAGAACCCGCCGTTGTCGCATCCGGTGGTGCGCACGCACCCGGTGAGTGGGCGCAAGTCGCTGTTTGTCAGTGATGGGTTCACCACCAAGATCAATGAACTTGAGCCGGCGGAGAGCGAGGCAATTCTGAAGCTGCTGTTCGCCCACGCGACACGCCCGGAGTTCACCATCCGCTGGCGCTGGCAGGAAAATGACGTAGCGTTCTGGGACAACCGCGTGACCCAGCACTACGCGGTGGATGATTACCGGCCGCAGCGGCGGGTGATGCATCGGGCGACAATCTTGGGCGACGTCCCGTTCTAGCTCTCAAACACGCTGAAAATCAATGTGGGAGCTGGCTTGCCTGCAATAGCGGTGAGTCAGCAACAAATTCATTGACTGACACACCGCTATCGCGGGCAAGCCCGGCTCCCACATTGACCGGGTTACGCCAGGTTATTCAGCCGTGGATGGCTTTTCCCACAGGTTGATCCCGCCTTCCTGGGCAAATCGATCAATCTCTGCCAATTCCTCAGCGCTGAAGCTCAAGTTCTTCAACGCACCAACGTTCTCGATAATCTGCTCCGGCCGGCTCGCACCGATCAGCGCACTGGTCACCCGTGGATCACGCAGGGTCCAGGCCAACGCCAATTGCGCCAGGCTCTGGCCACGACGCTGGGCGATTTCATTCAGCGCGCGCACGTGGGCGATGTTGGCTTCGGACAGGTGCTTGGCCTGCAACGAACCACCGCCCGGACGATTCACTCGCGCATCCGCCGGTACGCCGTTGAGGTACTTGTCAGTCAGCAGGCCCTGGGCCAGTGGCGTGAACGCGATCACGCCGGCGCCGAGCTCTTCGGTGGTGTCCAGCAGGTCTTTTTCCACCCAGCGGTTGAGTAGGTTGTAGGCCGGCTGGTGAATCAGCAGCGGTACTTTCCACTCTTGGAGCAGCGCGGCGATTTCGCGGGTTTTCACGCCCGAGTAGGACGAGATGCCGATGTACAACGCCTTGCCTTGTTGGACCGCGGTGGCGAGGGCGCTGGCGGTTTCTTCCAGGGGGGTGTCGGCGTCAAAACGGTGGGAGTAGAAGATGTCCACGTAGTCGACGCCCAGGCGTTGCAGGCTCTGGTCCAGGCTGGCCAGCACGTACTTGCGCGAGCCGCCGCCCTGGCCATAGGGACCGGGCCACATGTCCCAACCCGCCTTGCTGGAGATGATCAGTTCGTCGCGATAGTGCTTGAAGTCTTCGCGCAGTAAACGGCCGAAGTTGATCTCGGCGCTGCCGTAGGGCGGGCCGTAGTTGTTGGCCAGGTCGAAGTGGTTGATGCCCAGGTCAAACGCGGTGCGCAGCAGGGCGCGCTGAGTGTCGATCGGGGTGCTGTCGCCAAAGTTGTGCCACAGGCCCAGGGACAGTGCAGGCAGCACTAATCCACTGCGGCCTACACGGCGGTACGGAATAGATTCATAGCGGTTTTCGGCAGCAATGTAAGTCATCGAATCCTCTCTTGGACGTCGGCAAATAAGGCCCGGGAATAAGGTTATTCCCAGGCCTTTTAACCAGCTGAATCGCTTAAGTCTGCCGTTCCGTTCTACAGCAATTGCCTACCAGAGTGGAACGACATAACTCACATAGAAGCGGTTTTCATCTTGCACGGTGGCACCGCTGATGTCGGGGCTGGCGTGGGCGTTTTTCCAGGTCACACCCAGGCCTTTGAGGGTACCGGTGGGCACTTGATAAGCCACGGCGACGTTACGTTCCCATTCGCTGGTGGTGCCTTGCGCCGTGCGGATGTCATCGCCGTGGGCATAGGCGGCTGAGAACGTCAGGCCCGTGAGGCCAAGCTTACCGAAGTCATACTTGTACTGCGCAAGCCAAGTGCGCTCACCGGCGTGTTGAAATTTATTCAACTGCATGTTGGTCAGCGCCGGGGTGTCGGCGCCTGAGCCTGGGCCCTGGCGGTTGTCGCCGCTGTTCAGGCCGGAATCAAGGTAGGGGAAGTCGCTGTCGCCGCTGTTCTTCTGGATACCCAGGCCGACGGTATGACCGTCGAGGCTGTAGCTCTCAAGCAAGCTGGCGGTGGTCTGGTTGATACGGCCCTTGCCCGTGCCGTCACCGTAGAGGCCAGCCGCTGCGAAGTCTTTGTCACCGTCGGCGTTGCCGCCCACACCGAGGCTACGGAACACGCGCACGTCGGTGTCGATGGCGCCCACGGACAACGCGTCGTGGCGTTTGGCGCCGAGGAAGAACTGCTGGTAGTAATCCTCAAGGTTGGAATACCACAGGCTGACCGTGGTGTTCTGGATGCCGGTGTAATCCGCACCGCCAAACAGGAAGCGATCACTCTCTTTGGTGCCGCCGGCGGTGATCATGCCCTGATCGCCGGTTTCGTTGCGGATCTTGGTCTTGAAGATGTCGCCGCCGGTGAAGGTGAAGTCGCTGAGGTCCTTGGACGCCAGTTGCACACCGGTATTGGTCTGCTGGTACAGACGCCCGTCGGTGTTGGCGAGTATCGGGTTGTTGCCGTAGAGCGTGCCGACACGCAGCTCATCCTTGGCAAAGCGCATCTTGAACGTCGGGCTCAACACGCCGAACTGGTCGGCGGATTTGCCGTTGTCCAGCGGGAACATGCTGCCGGGGTAGCGGCCCTGGTGATCCTTGTCGTTGAGGTCGCCGCCGGAGTCCAGTTTCAACCCGTAGAACGCCTGCAGGTCCAGGCCAAAACCCACTGGGCCTTCGGTGTAGCCGGACTTGAAGTTGAACTCGAACCCCTGGCCCCAATCGCGAATGCTGTGGGCCTTGGCATTGCTGTTCACCACATCCCGCCCCTGCTGGTTGAGGTAGCGGTTGAGCAGGGTCACATCGGCGTGGCTGTCATCGATAAAATCGGCGTGGGCGGACAGCATAAAGCTCGCCATGGCGGCACCCACCATGGGGCTTATCAACGTCTTCATTGTTACCGGTCTCCGTCACTGTTCTGAAATGAAAGCGTCAAACGCTTCACACAATTACGCAGTGGCCAGATGACAGTTGCGCGTCAAAACGCGATGTAGACGGATGAAATTAAATTCATGAAACCCTTTAACTACAAGGGTTAGCGGGCATTTTCGAAGATTTCGGCGAGCCCGTCGACGAACACTCGCACCCTGGGCGACAGATGTCGGTTGTGCGGATAAAGCACCGACACCAGCTCCTGATGTCGGAGCTGGTGATCAGGGCCTGGACCTCAACGCACCAGATGCAGGAACTGCAGGTGGCGCTCGTACTGGTCGAGGATGTCGTTGATGATCTGTTCCTTGGTGTAGCCCACCAGGTCGTAGTCCTGGCTGCCCTCGGCCAAGTGCACTTCAGCCCGGTAGTAGCGACGGTTGTTGAGCTCCTTGGAGCCCATCCCGCCACGGGCAAATGACGGCGTGAAGTAGCCGCGCATCTGCACCTGATAGATGAAGGGACGCTCCTCGCCATGGCCGATTTCCAGGCTGACGCTGTCGTTGGCGGGGTCAGGTTGCGTCACGACATTCAAACCCTTCTCGACAAACACCGCCGTCACTTCTTCGATTGCCGGGCGCACCGTCGAGTCGAGGAAACGGTACACCTCGTCTCGCGACGGGAAGTGCACGGCCTGGCTCAAACGCTGGCGCCAGCCGCCACGTCCTTTGCGCGCCGTCGAAATCGGCGCCAATGAGTGCAACTGGGCGATCTGCTTTTGCGACTCCAGATAGAACGCCTTGTGCAGCCCCCACATCATCAGCAGCAGGATCATCGAGAACGGCAGCGAGGTCAGCACCACCGCCGACTTGAGCGAGTCGATGCTGCCGGCAAACAGCAAGGCACTGGTGACCAGCGCGGTCATCGCGCCCCAGAACACCCGCAGCCATTTCGGCCCGTCTTCATCAGCGTTGCCGCCTTTGGACGAGAGAGTGGACAGCACCACGGTGCCCGAGTCAGCGGAGGTTACGAAGAACACGAAGCTGATGAACACCGTGACCGCAATGACGGTTTTGCTCCACGGGTAGGTTTCCAGCAGCAGGTAAAGGCTCATCGACGGGTTATCGATGGCCGACTGACCGAGCGCGGCCATACCGTGGTTGAGCACCTGGTCGATGGCGCTATTGCCGAAGATCGACATCCACGCCAGGGTGAAACCCAGCGGGATCAGCAGCACGCCGAACACGAACTCACGGATGGTGCGGCCACGGGAAATACGCGCGATAAACAGGCCCACGAACGGCGACCATGCGATCCACCAGGCCCAGTAGAACACCGTCCAACCGCCCAGCCAGTCGCTGGGTTTGTCGTAGGCGTACACGTCGAAACTCTTGGTCGGCAAGGCGCCCAGATAGTCACCAATGTTCTGGATCAGGGTATTGAGCAAGTGCTGGGTGGGCCCGGCGAACAACACGAACAGCAGCAGCGCACAGGCCAGCAGCATGTTGATGTCGGACATCACGCGCACGCCTTTATCGACACCGGCCACGGCGACGATGATCGCGGCGCCCATCATCAGCGTGATCAAACCCACCTGGATCCACTGGGTATGGGCGATGCCGAACAAATAGTCGAGACCGGAGTTGAGGTGCAACACGCCGAAGCCCATGTCGGCGCCCAGGCCGAACACCGTGGCAATGATGCCGAAGCCATCCACCGCGTAACCGATAGGGCCGTTGATGCGCTTGCCGATCAGTGGGTACAGCGCCGAACGCAGTGCCAGCGGCAGGTTATGCCGGTAGGCGAAGTACGCCAGGGCCATGCCGACAAACGCGAACACACCCCAACCGTGTAGGCCCCAGTGCAGAAACAGGATCTGCATGGCCTGGCGCGCGGCGTCGGCGTTCATCGGCGCGCCCTGGGGCGGCTGCACCAGGTGCGTCAGCGGCTCGGAGACGCAGAAGAAAAACAGCGTGATGCTGATCCCGGCGGCGAACAGCATGCCGGCCCAGGACAGGTAACTGAATTCGGGTTCGTCGTGGTCGGCACCGAGTTTTATCTTGCCGTAGCCCGATAACGCGGTGACCACCACGAAGACCAGATACAGGGTCATCGCCAGCATGTAGTACCAGCCGACCGTGTTGGCCGCCCAGTTTTGCGCGGCCAGCAGCCAGGCACCGGCCTGTTGCGGGATAGCGATGACAGTGATGCCGAACAGCAGGATAAACGTCGCGGCGAAGTAGAAGACCGGCGCATTCATGCGCACCAGGCCGCTGGATGGGGTGGACGATGCACTCATGAGCGATGCACCCCGAGGGTATGAGATGTGGCTGTCAATAACGGACTCAGCAAAGGTAAGCCTCCTGTTGTGAGCGGGCAGCGAACCACCGGGTTTAACTTGAACGAGCATTCAAGTTAAACATGGATAGGCGGTTTGGGACTAATTGCAGGGCTGAGTGGTAGGTCATTCCTACACTAGCTCAAGGAAAGGTATGACGGATGGAGATGGCAAATCGTTCAGCGATTTCGGCGTGAAACGCGCACCAACATGTGGGTCCGCGTTCGACTTATTTTTGCGTGCCATCATCATGCTGCAGATTGGCCTGGGTGATATTCGCCCCCGCCGGCACGCTTCGGGTCAGCCACACGTTACCGCCGATGGTCGAACCCTGGCCGATGGTGATGCGCCCCAGGATCGTCGCCCCGGCGTAGATCACCACGTCATCCTCGACGATCGGGTGACGAGGGTGGCCTTTCTGCAACTGCCCGTCTTCGTCCGCCGGGAAGCGTTTGGCGCCCAACGTTACGGCTTGGTAGATGCGCACGCGCTCACCGATGATCGCGGTTTCGCCGATCACCACACCGGTCCCGTGGTCGATAAAGAAGCTTGGGCCGATTTGTGCGCCGGGGTGGATATCGATGCCGGTGGCCGAGTGGGCGATCTCTGCGCTGATCCGCGCCAACAGCGGCAGCCCGGCGCGGTACAGGTGGTGGGCCAGCCGATGATGGATCACCGCCAGGATGCCGGGGTAGCACAACAGCACTTCATCCACGCTGCGCGCGGCCGGGTCGCCGTGGTAGGCCGCCAATACGTCGGTGTCCAACAGGCTGCGCAGCGACGGCAGGGCCAGGGCGAAATCCTGGATCAGGCGGATGGCGAGCGCGTCGACTTCGCTGTCATCTTTAGCGCCTTGGCGTGCGGCGTAGCGTAGCTCCAGGCGGGCCTGGCCGAGCAAGGCATTCAAGGCGACGTCGAGGGTGTGGCCGACGTAGAAGTCTTCACTCTCTTCACGCAGGTCCACCGGCCCCAGGCGCATGGGGAACAGTGCGCCGCACAACGACTCGAGAATCTGCGCCACAGCCTCGCGGGACGGCAGCTCGCGCCCGCCATGCTCGCCACTCAAGCGGCCATTGCGCGTTCGCCACTGGTCCCGGGCACTGCGCAGTTGGCCGACGATGGTCTGTAATTGCCAATGACTGGAACGCTCACTCACGGTATTCACTCCTGACGAAATGCCCATCACTTTACGGTATGCACCCTGGCCGCCCTTAAGAACCAATGGTGTGATACTAAGAACCATCCGGAATAAGCGATTGCGGTTGCCCGATGAAAAGTGCCTGCCTATAGTCGCCTCATAGTCATCAACCGTGCGTAGCCATGATCAAACAACAGCTCGACCGTTTTAACCGCCTGGAACTGCTGGGCGGCGTCACTGCCCTGGAAAAACTCGAGCGGCTGTCGGCCTGGTTGGGCAGGGATATCTACGTCAAGCGCGACGACACCACGCCGCTCGCCATGGGCGGCAACAAGCTGCGCAAACTCGAATACCTCGCCGCCGATGCCATCGCCCAAGGCGCCGACACGCTGGTGACCGCCGGCGCGATCCAGTCCAACCATGTACGCCAGACTGCCGCGCTGGCCGCCAAGCTCGGCCTGGGCTGCGTCGCCCTGCTGGAAAACCCCACCGGCACCCAAGACCCCAATTACCTGGGCAACGGCAACCGCCTGCTGCTGGAACTGTTCGACGCCAAGGTGGAGTTGGTGGAGAACCTCGATAACGTCGACGACCAGCTCAACGCCCTCGCCGACCGCCTGCGCAGCAACGGCAAGAAGCCGTACCTGGTGCCTATTGGCGGCTCCAATCCCCTCGGCGCCCTCGGCTATGTCCGCGCCGGGCTGGAGCTGGCCGGGCAGATCGAAGACAGTGGCATCGAATTCGCCGCCGTGGTCTTGGCCTCCGGCAGTGCGGGAACCCACAGTGGATTGGCGCTGGCCTTGAGCGAAGTATTGCCAAACCTGCCCGTGATTGGCGTCACCGTCTCACGCACTGAAGAAGCCCAGCGTCCGAAAGTAGAGGGCCTGGCCGAACGCACCGCCGAGTTGCTGGGAGTCGAGATCCCCGAGGCGTTCAAGGTGATTCTGTGGGACGAATACTTCGGCCCGCGCTATGGCGAACCAAACGCCGGAACCCTGGCGGCGGTCAAGCTGTTGGCGAGCCAGGAAGGCCTGCTGCTGGACCCGGTCTACACTGGCAAGGCCATGGCGGGGTTGCTGGACGGTATCGGACGCCAGCGGTTTGAGGACGGCCCCATCATTTTCCTGCATACCGGCGGCGCGCCAGCATTGTTTGCCTACAACTCGGTATTCAATTGAATAAACGCGGACTAAAAAATGTGGGAGCTGGCTTGCCTGCGATGGCGGTCTGTCAGCTACAGATGTGCTGACCTTTGCACCGCTATCGCAGGCAAGCCAGCTCCCACATTAAATAGGTCGTATATTCAATAATCGAATAACAATTCACATTTATATTATTTTCAAGTCTTAAAAACCCGCTTTATAGTCGCGCCGTAGGCGAAGACGCGCTACGCGCTTTAGGGCAGGATACGACTACTGCGTCACCTGCTTCGCTCAACATAAAAAACACAGGGGCTCTTCATGACTATTTCTGTATTCCGTCGCACATTGCTGGTGGGCACTTTGGGCCTGGCACTCGGGGCTGGCCTGATCGGCCAAGCGGTCGCGGGTGAACAGCTGAACAACATCAAGAAAGCAGGCGAGATCAAGATCGGCCTGGAAGGCACCTACCCGCCGTTCAGCTTCGTCGATGAAAGCGGCAAGCTCAGTGGTTTCGAAGTGGAGCTGTCCGAAGCGCTGGCCAAGGAGCTGGGCGTGAAGGTCAAGCTGCAGGCTACCCCATGGGATGGCATCCTCGCGGCCCTGGAATCCAAGCGTCTGGACGCCGTGGTCAACCAAGTGACCATCTCTGAAGAGCGCAAGAAAAAGTACGACTTCTCCAAGCCTTACACCGTGTCCGGTATCCAGGCACTGGTCCTGAAGAAGAACGTTAACGCGATCAAGACCGCCGACGACCTGGCTGGCAAGAAAGTCGGTGTGGGCCTGGGCACCAACTACGAACAATGGCTCAAGGACAACCAACCTAAAGCCATCATCAAGACTTACAACGACGACCCGACCAAGTTCCAGGACCTGCGCATCGGCCGCATCGACGCCATCCTGATCGACCGCCTGGCCGCCCTGGAATACGCCAAGAAAGCGCCAAATACCGCCGCAGCCGGCGACGCTTTCTCCCGTCAGGAAGCCGGTATTGCCCTGCGCAAAGGCGAGCCAGAACTGCTCGATGCGGTGAACAAGGCTCTCGACAAACTGCGCGCCGATGGCACCTTGAAGAAGCTGTCCAAGAAGTACTTCAACGCTGACGTCACTCAATAATGGAAGCAGGTTTCCAACTCGCGCTGGACTCCACGCCCTTTCTGCTCAAGGGCGCGTATTACACGGTGATCCTCAGCCTCGGCGGGATGTTTTTTGGCTTGCTGCTGGGCTTCGGCCTGGCCTTGATGCGGTTGTCGCGCTTCAAGCTGGTGAGCTGGCTCGCCCGAGTCTACGTGTCGTTCTTTCGCGGCACGCCCTTGCTGGTACAGCTGTTTTTGATCTACTACGGCTTGCCGCAAGTGGGCATCGAGCTGGATCCGATCCCGGCGGCCATGATCGGCTTTTCGCTGAACATGGCGGCCTACGCCTGTGAAATCCTGCGCGCCGCCATCGGTTCCATCGAGCGTGGCCAGTGGGAAGCCGCCGCCAGTATCGGCATGACCCGTGCGCAGACCTTGCGCCGGGCCATCCTGCCGCAGGCGATGCGCACAGCCCTGCCGCCGCTGGGCAACAGCTTTATTTCGCTGGTCAAGGACACGGCGCTGGCCGCCACCATCCAGGTGCCCGAGCTGTTTCGCCAGGCGCAACTGGTGTCGGCGCGGACCTTCGAAATCTTCACCATGTATCTCTCCGCTGCCCTGATCTACTGGATTTTGGCGAGCATCCTGGCGCATTTGCAGAATCGTCTGGAAGACCGGGTCAACCGGCATGACCTGGAGTCCTGAATCATGATCGTGGTTGAAAAACTGACCAAACAATTCAAGGGTCAGGTGGTGCTCAACGGCATCGACCTGGAGGTCAAGGAAGGCGAAGTCATCGCCATCATCGGCCCCAGCGGTTCCGGCAAGACCACCTTCTTGCGCTGCCTGAATTTCCTCGAACAACCCACCAGCGGTCGTATCAAGGTGGGTGACATCGAGATCGACAGCAGCAAGCCGATCAACCAGCAGGCAAGCCTGGTGCGGCGCCTGCGCCAGCACGTGGGCTTTGTGTTCCAGAGCTTCAACCTGTTCCCCCACCGCACTGCGCTGGAAAACGTCATCGAAGGGCCCACCGTGGTCAAGAAGATGCCACGGGAAGCGGCTGACGCCCTCGGCCGCAAGCTGCTGGCCAGGGTCGGTCTGGCGGGCAAGGAGGACGCGTATCCCCGGCGTCTGTCGGGCGGCCAGCAACAGCGCGTGGCGATTGCCCGTGCGTTGGCCATGGAGCCGGAGGTGATTCTGTTCGACGAACCCACCTCGGCCCTCGACCCGGAACTGGTGGGTGAAGTGCTGGCAACCATCCGCAGCCTCGCCGAAGAAAACCGCACTATGGTGATCGTCACCCACGAGATGAGCTTTGCCCGCGACGTAGCCAATCGGGTGATCTTCTTCGACAAGGGCGTGATCGTGGAGCAAGGCGAAGCCAAGGCACTGTTCGCCAACCCCAAGGAAGAGCGTACCAAACAGTTCCTGAGCAAGTTTCTCGCCCACTGACATCCCCCCTGCAGGCGCTGGCTTGCCAGCGAAAAACGACCAGACAACACGGTAAATCTGATGACCGCGTAATCGTTGACGTTCTTCGCTGGCAAGCCAGCTCCTACACGGGAATCGCTGTTCCAACAGGTAAAACACACCCACCGCATCCGCCCGAATATCCCCGCACCAGTCAGACCCTTCTGAATATCTCCAAACCCGCCGTTTAGCCCTTTGCCGCCATTGACGCTCCGTGCCCAACCCTCTTATCTAGCGCCCAGAGGATTGGATCCTATCCCGGCTACTCACTGAATCGTTCTGTTCGGCCCACCGCGCTTGCCTGCGCCAAGGGGCCGGAGCGATTGCTGCTGGCTGCATCAAGGAGATTATTTATGACACACCCCCTGCTCACCGCCCCGACACTGCCCCAGGCCATCGGCGATGGCATCAATGCCCTGGCCGCCACCCACCTGCAGGTCGACATCGCACCCTATCCCGGCATGGACGAAGGCGACTTGATTGAGCTGTTCTGGAATAACTGTTTTGCCGCTTCGCGTCGGATAACCGCCTGTAGGGTCGGCGCGTTCACTCACCTGCGGGTGCCGGAGAGTTTCGTTCTGGATGGCCCGGCCCGGGTGCATTACCAGGTGATGCAAGTCGGCCACTGCGCGGCCCGCTCTGCAGTCAGGCGAGTACGTGTGAAGACCTGTTGCCCGGGCGGCCAGCCTTCGCCCCTGTACCGCGACGAAAACCAGAACCTCGCCCCCGTGGGGTTGCCCGACACCATCCGCCGCTTCGGCGTCAACGCCAGCCAGGTGCGGCGCGGTATCCCGCTGACCATCGCGCCCTACCTGAACATGGACACTGGCGATGCGATCACCCTGCGCTGGGGCGATGTGCGCCTGGACCTGCCGAAGATCCAGGCCCTTGAGGTCGGCCTGGCGGTGCAGGTATGGGTGCCCTCCTCGATGATCACCGAAGCCGGCGACGACTGTCGGTTGGAGGTGACGTACTGCATTCTGGATCGCGTCGGCAATAACTCACGCTGGGCGCCCGCCCGGACATTACGCATTGCCGCCGAGGCGCCGCCCCGCCAGGCCGGGGCGGCGCTGACCTATCAACCGCGCCCACTGGGATCGCCCTGCGAGCCTGGGTGACAGACCTTCTATGCATATTCCCAAAAGTTAGTTTATTTAAATATTTAACACGCTTAGGGTATATGCACCGGACCACCGGACATCGCTGATTTTTCTGTTTTTATTTCATTGAATGCGAGGTCGGTATGGTCAGGATTACCCCGGTGCACAACGCCAGGGCATTACGTGCAGCCAAGGAGCGGCGCTGATGTCTAACTTGGCTCAAACACCCCCCCAGAGCGATCTGGACATTGCCCCCCTGCTGTTGCCAGCCGCCGTGCTGCGCAACGATGCAGAGGCGCTGAAGGCTGCCCATGAACTCGCCCAGGCTGCGCGCCTGCAAGCCGCCAAGCGCGACCAGCAACGCAAGCTGCCATGGGCACAGATCGAACAGTTCACCCGCAGTGGGTTGGGCAGTATTTCCATTCCCCGTGAATACGGCGGCCCACAGGTGTCTTTCGTGACCCTGGCCGATGTGTTCGCGATCATCAGTGCGGCAGACCCAGCCCTCGGGCAGATCCCGCAGAACCATTTCGGCATCCTGCACCTGTTGCAGGGCGCCGCCACCGATCGCCAGAAAAAACACCTGTTCCAGAGCGTCCTCGACGGCTGGCGCATCGGCAATGGCGGCCCGGAACGCGGCACCAAAAACACCCTGGAACTCAAGGCGCGCATCACCGCTGAGGGTGACGGCTATGTGATCAGCGGCCAAAAGTTCTATTCCACCGGTGCGCTCTTCGCCCACTGGGTTGCCGTCAAGGCACTCAACGATGACGGCAAGCAGGTCATGGCCTTCGTGCGTCGGGGTGCCGACGGCCTGCGCATCGTCGATGACTGGTCCGGCTTTGGCCAACGCACCACCGCCAGCGGCACCGTGTTGCTGGACCAGGTGCCGGTCGATGCCGAGTTGGTCGTGGAAAACTGGCGCATCGGCGAAACCCCGAATATCCAGGGCGCCGTATCCCAATTGATCCAGGCGGCCATCGACGCCGGCATCGCACGCGGCGCGCTGGATGACACCATCGCCTTCGTACGTGAACGCTCACGCCCATGGATCGATGCCAAGGTCGAACGCGCCAGCGATGACCTGTATGTGATCGCCGATATCGGCAAGCTGAAAATCGAACTGCACGCCGCCGAAGCCCTGCTGCGCAAGGCCGGCCAGGTGCTGGACCAGGTCAGCGCTGCGCCGATCACCGCGCAGTCTGCGGCCCGTGCGTCGATTGCCGTGGCCGAGGCCAAGGTGCTGACGACCGAGGTATCGCTGCTGGTCAGCGAAAAACTCTTCGAGCTGGCCGGTAGCCGCGCGACCCTCGCCGAATTCAACCTCGACCGCCACTGGCGCAACGCCCGCGTGCACACCCTGCACGACCCGGTGCGCTGGAAATATCACGCCATCGGCGCCTATCGACTGAACGGCACGTTGCCGGCTCGTCACTCCTGGATTTAACCGACCAGACCTCTGGAGAACACAATGACTGTCTCTACTCACGTCGCGGTTATCACCAGCGACGAACAAGCCCTTATTGTCGCCAGCGACCTGGCCGAAGACTTCCGCCGCGACAGCGCCCAGCGCGACCGCGAGCGCCGCCTGCCGCTGCCTGAGCTGGATGTATTCTCGCGCTCCGGACTGTGGGGTATCAGCGTGCCCAAGGAGTACGGTGGCGCGGGTGTGTCCAACGTCACCCTGGCCAAGGTCATTGCACTGATCGCCCAGGCGGATGCTTCCCTGGGCCAGATTCCTCAGAACCATTTTTATGCATTGGAAGTGCTGCGCGTAAACGGCAGCCCGGCGCAGCAAAAACGCCTTTACGCCGAAGTCCTCGCCGGCCAACGCTTCGGCAACGCGCTGGCGGAACTGGGCACCAAGACCGCTCACGACCGCGTAACCTCCATCACCCGCGACGGTGACGGTTTCCGTATCAGCGGTCGCAAGTTCTACTCCACCGGCGCGATCTACGCGCAACGCATCCCCACGTCGGTAGTGGATGAACAGGGCGTGCAGCAACTCGCCTTTGTGCCGCGCGATAGCGAAGGCCTGAGCGTGATCGACGACTGGAGCGGCTTCGGCCAGCGCACCACCGGCAGCGGGTCGGTAGTGTTCGACAACGTGTGGGTCGCCGCGCAAGACGTGATCCCGTTCCAGAGCGCCTTTGAACGCCCCACAACCGTCGGCCCCCTGGCGCAGATCCTTCACGCCGCCATCGACACAGGCATCGCGCGTGCGGCCTTTGAGGATGCGTTGCACTTTGTGCGCACCAAGACCCGCCCGTGGATCGACTCCGGCAACGACAAAGCCACCGAAGACCCTCTGACCCTGAAAAGCTTCGGGCACCTGAGCATCCGCCTGCACGCCGCCGAGGCGCTGCTGGAGCGCTCGGGTGAATTCCTCGACCGCGCCCAGGCCGACAGCAATGCCGAGACGGTTGCGGCCGCCTCGATCGCCGTCGCTGAAGTACGCGCCTTGAGTACCGAAATTTCCCTGGCCGCCGGCAGCACCTTGTTCGAACTCGCCGGCAGCCAGGCGACCCTGGCCGAGCACGGTCTGGATCGCCACTGGCGCAACGCCCGCGTGCACACCCTGCACGACCCGGTGCGTTGGAAGTACCACGCGGTGGGTAATTACTACCTCAACGATGAAAACCCACCGCTGCGGGGGACCATCTGATGGCTAAGAAGAAAATCCTGCTCAATGCCTTCAACATGAACTGCATCGGGCACATCAACCACGGCCTGTGGACCCATCCACGGGACACGTCCACCCAATACAAGACCATTGAGTACTGGACCGAGCTGGCCAAGACGCTGGAACGCGGGCTGTTCGATGGTTTATTCATCGCCGATATCGTCGGCGTGTATGACGTTTATCAGAACTCGATAGACGTACCGCTCAAAGAGTCGATCCAGTTGCCGGTGAATGACCCGTTGCTGTTGGTCTCGGCCATGGCGGCCGTCACCCAAAACCTCGGCTTCGGCCTCACCGCCAACCTCACCTACGAGCCGCCGTATCTGTTCGCCCGGCGCATGTCCACGCTGGATCACCTGAGCCGTGGCCGGGTCGGCTGGAACATCGTCACCGGCTACCTCGACAGCGCCGCCAAGGCCATGGGCCTGACCGAGCAGGTCGAGCATGACCGTCGCTACGACCAAGCCGACGAGTACCTGGAGGTGCTGTACAAGCTCTGGGAAAGCAGCTGGGAAGACGGCGCGGTGCTCAACGATCCGCAGGCGCGGGTGTATGCGCAGCCCGGCAAAGTGCACAAGGTCGAGCACCACGGCGAGTTCTACCAGGTGGAGGGTTATCACCTGTGCGAGCCCTCGCCGCAACGTACGCCAGTGCTGTTCCAGGCCGGCAGTTCGGATCGGGGATTGCTGTTCGCCGGCCGGCATGCCGAGTGCGTGTTTATCAGCGGGCAGAACCAGGCAGCGACCAAGGTCCAAGTGGACAAGGTACGCGCCAGCGCCCTGCAAGCCGGACGCAACCCGGATGACATCAAGGTGTTCATGGGCCTCAACGTGATCGTGGGCGCCACCGAAGCGCTGGCCTGGGAGAAGCACGCCGAGTACCTGAGCTACGCCAGTCCGGAGGCGGGCGTGGCGCATTTCTCGGCGTCTACTGCGATTGATTTCGCCCAGTACGAGCTGGACGAACCGATCCAGTACGTGAAAAGCAACGCGATCCAATCGGCCACCAAGAACCTGCAGAACAACGACTGGACCCGGCGCAAGTTGCTGGAACAGCACGCCCTCGGTGGCCGCTACATCACCTTGGTCGGCTCACCAGAGCAGGTCGCCGACGAGCTGGAATCCTGGATCAGCGAAACCGGCCTGGACGGCTTCAACCTCACGCGCATCGTCACACCGGAAAGCTACGTGGACTTCATCGACCTGGTGGTGCCGGAGTTGCAGCGCCGTGGCTCGTACAAGACCGCCTATGAGACCGGCACGCTGAGGGAAAAAGTCTTTCACGGCACGGCTCGCCTGCCCGAACAACACACCGGATCCACCTACCG
>NZ_JBBGYS010000014.1:0-128107 GCF_037479595.1 Pseudomonas sp. MYb541
GGGGGGGGGGGGGCGCGGGGGGGGGGGGGGGGGGGGCCCCCCCCCCCCCCCCCCCAAGGGCTATCAGCGCTTGGTGTTGGAACGGATGTTCCAGCCAAACTTGATCGCGCCGCCATCTTTGGTGCCGTCGGCTTTCTGTGGCTGGTAGTCGACCATCACTTGGGCGAAGTTCAGGGTGACGTTCTCGGTCAGGCGGTCATCGGTGCCCGAACCGCCGGTGCTCAGCGAGGTGACCAGCACTTCTTCCAGGTTGATCACCATGTACTCGACCTGGCTTTCGCCACCGGCCTTGCGCACGGTCAGCTTGACCTTGTCGATGTGCTTGCCGCTGGCGCAGTGCATCATCAGGTTCGGCGAGGCCTTGTCGACGTACTTGGTCAGCGACAGGTCCTGGATATTCACCTTGCCCGCGCCGCCGCCACCGCCCACGTGCATGTTGCCGGACTGGGCCATGCCCCAGCTCCAGTTCAGCACGTCGATTTCGTCCTTGTGGGCCTTGTCCATGGACTCGCCCTTGATGTCGCCGATCTTGATGAAAATATCAACAGCCATGTTTTCTCCCTGTGTGGACTCAGCCACGATATTTGTTTAAGCCCAATGGGCAATGCTGTTCTGTGGGAGCTGGCTTGCCTGCGATTGCGTCGCCGCGGTCTGACTGGCAGACCGCGTCGTGTGCATCGCGGGCAAGCCCGGCTCCCACAGAAGAGCCGGCTCATTCGTGGTTATGCGCTTTTCGCCGAAGGCAGCTTCGATACCAGGCGCAGCGACACGGTCAGCCCTTCGAGCTGGTAGTGCGGGCGCAGGTAGAACTTGGAGTTGTAGTAACCCGGGTTGCCTTCCACTTCTTCCACGATCACTTCGGCGGCAGCCAATGGGTGCTGGGCCTTGGTGGTTTCGGTGGAGTGCGCAGGGTCACCGTCCACGTAGTTGAGGATCCAGTCCTGCAACCAGCGCTGCATTTCGTCCTTCTCTTTGAAGGAACCGATCTTGTCGCGCACGATGCACTTCAAGTAGTGGGCGAAACGGCAGGTGGCGAACAGGTACGGCAGGCGCGCGGCCAGGTTGGCGTTGGCGGTGGCGTCCGGGTCATCGTATTCGGTCGGTTTCTGCAACGACTGGGCGCCAATGAACGCGGCGAAGTCGGTGTTTTTCTTGTGCAGCAGCGGCATGAAACCATTCTTCGCCAGCTCCGCTTCACGGCGGTCGCTGATGGCGATTTCGGTCGGGCATTTCATGTCCACGCCACCGTCATCGGTAGGGAACGTGTGCGCCGGCAGGTTTTCCACTTCACCGCCGGACTCGATGCCACGGATGCGCGAGCACCAGCCGTAGTGCTTGAACGAACGGTTGATGTTCACCGCCATCGCGTACGCGGCGTTGGCCCAGGTGTATTTGGAGCTGTCGGCACCGTCGGTGTTTTCTTCGAAGGCAAAGGCTTCCACCGGGTCGGTCTTGGCGCCGTACGGCAGGCGTGCCAGGAAACGCGGCATGGTCAGGCCGATGTAGCGCGAGTCTTCCGATTCACGCAGCGAGCGCCAGCCGGCGTATTCCGGCGTGGTGAAGATCTTGGTCAGGTCGCGCGGGTTCGACAGCTCTTGCCACGAGCCCATGCCCATCACGGTCGGCGACGCCGCAGCGATGAACGGCGAGTGCATCGCTGCGCAGACTTTCGACAGCTCGCCCAGCAGTTCGACATCGGGTGGTGACTGGTCGAAGTAGTAGTCGCCTACCAGGCAGCCGTACGGCTCGCCGCCGAACTGGCCGTATTCTTCTTCGTACATCTTCTTGAAGATCGGGCTCTGGTCCCACGCAGTGCCCTTGAATTTCTTCAGGGTCTTGTGCAGGTCCGGCTTGGAGATGTTGAGCACGCGGATCTTCAGCTGCTCATCGCTCTCGGTGTTGTTGACCAAGTAGTGCAGGCCACGCCAGGCGCTTTCCAGCTGCTGGAAATCCTGGTGATGGATGATCTGGTTGACCTGTGCGGTCAGCTTGGCGTCGATGGCGGCGATGATCGATTCGATCGACTTGATCGCGTCATTGGACACCAGATAGGTTTGCGCCAGAGCCTGTTCGGCCAAGGTGCGCACAGCGGTTTCCACGGCTTCGCGGGCACGCTCGGTCTTGGGCTTGAATTCCTGCAGCAGCAGGTTCGCGAACTCGCTGGCTTCTTCGGTCTGGGTACCCAGGATCTGGGTGCCTTCGCGGGCGGTATTGTCAGTCATGATTACTGGTCCCCTGCAGGCTTCGGCGCGCTGGCAAGTGCCTGGAGCAATGCCGGGTCCTTGATCGCCTTCATGATGATTTCTTCAGCGCCGGTCTTGCCGTCCATGTAGGTCAGCAGGTTGGCCAGTTGGGTGCGGGCTTCGAGCAGTTGGTTCAGCGAGTCGACCTTGCGGGCCACGGCGGCCGGGCTGAAGTCGTCCATGCTTTCGAAGGTGATGTCCAGGCTCAGGTTGCCTTCGCCGGTCAGCTCGTTCGGTACGTGGAACGCCACGCGCGGCTGCATGGCCTTGAGGCGTGAGTCGAAATTGTCGACGTCCACTTCAAGGAACTTGCGGTCTGCCACCGGCGCCAGAGGCTCGGCGGGCTTGCCGGCGAGGTCGGCCATCACACCCATCACGAAGGGCAGCTGGACCTTTTTCTCGGCGCCGTAAAGCTCGACGTCGTACTCGATCTGCACTCGAGGCGCGCGGTTGCGCGCGATGAATTTCTGAGAACTTTGCTTCGCCACGTTGCTGCTCCTGGTCGCTTGAGCGACGGTGTTGTTACTGCGCAGTCGGGCGGCTTACTCGCTGTCCGGGCCACGCAGGTTTTCAAATTGGGACATGCCGTCGGGAATCAGATTGCGCACGATGGCCGCGAAGTCGGCGTGCACCAGATGCTTCGCCCGGTTCAACAGCACCGGCAGCGGGCTCGAAGGCTCGTACCGGGTGTAATACGCAAGGATCTTGTCGAGGCTGCGCAGCACATCGTCGCGGCTGGCGATGTCGCCAACTGGGCGCGGTGCTGCGGGCGCAGCGGCGAAGTCGGCCGAGGGGGCATTGTCGTCACTGACGGCCTCGGGTTCGCTGCTGCTGTCGGTGCCGGGCACCGCTTGATTAAGGATCTGCAACGCCTGCTTGAGGGGTTGCTTCAAGGCACTGAGGTCCACGCCCTGGGCGGAACCGACCTGATCGTTGACCTGCCGTTCGATGGCTTCGCACGCCGCACGCGCCGCAATCAGCGCGTTACGGGTGGCTTGCAGGTGCTCGGGGTCGCTGTCGAGGAACGCGGCGTTGAGCTGCTGGGCGCCGAGTTGCTCGTCGGGGAAGCTCAACAGGCCACTGGCGTTGAGCGCCGCGCGCAGGCTCACGGGCCCGAAAGTGCGCGAGCGTGTCAGGATGCTTTCGCGCAGCAAGCGAATATTGGTGTCGCAGGTCAGGCCGGTGAGGGCGTTGATGCGCACCGTGGGGTCGTTATCGTCGTCGGCGTCCAGGCGCGGGTGCAGGTCGGCCCAGTAATCGCGCAGCAACGAGTCGATCAGCGTCAGTGCTTCTGCAAGGCCCGCCACACCCTGGAGGGCGAGGGCGCTTTGCAGCAGGAAATGGGTGATGCGCAGGTCTTTGCTGCGCCCGAGCAAGTCGAGGCTTTGCTGCTGGATGCTGCGCCATTCCGGCGGTTCAGCGGGCAGGATGGAGTCGCCCATGCTGCGCTCGGGTTGGCCCTTGGCATCACGCTCCAATTGCAGAAATTGCGCGTCATATTCCATGTCTTCGCCACAGGGCGAAGTCGCGGAAACGGCGGTGAGCAGCAACGGCACATCCACTGAATTTGATCTCCCTATCAGCCCGTTAGACGGCGGGCAATTCATGCATTAGTTGCGCGAGGAACTTTGCATGTTTTCTTGGTCATATAAGCAAGATGCCACTAATGTGCCATCACTGGTATTCAAGAAGTTGTGCATTTTTGGTGTAGTACTTAGGGCTTGTCAAGGTAAGCTATTCGCCCTCTGTGACAGATGTGCGGTGCTTAACAACCTGCGCGACTGGTGGGTCGAACGACGCACCGGGACAGGATTTTTGTCATAGAGCCCAGTTAAGATCAGCGATCATGCTGGCATTGGCAGGTTTTAGACGGTCGATCGCTCGACCTGATGGCGATATCCCGGGAGGCGCTGTCCTGGGAGTCGACCGCGCGCGAAGTATCAGCAAGGAGGCAAGATGTCGCTGTGTTTGACTATCACTAGTTATCACAAGATTACCCCTGGGCAGTGCTCCGAAAAGTCCATGAATCAGGGCTCGATGGCTATTGGCCGCAGTTCCGATAATGACTGGGTACTGCCTGATCCAGAGCGCTTGGTCTCCTCGCAACATTGCGTTATTCAATACAAAGAGGGTCGCTATTATTTAACCGATAACAGCACTA
Organism: Pseudomonas sp. MYb541; assembly: GCF_037479595.1. Classification (NCBI taxonomy): domain Bacteria; kingdom Pseudomonadati; phylum Pseudomonadota; class Gammaproteobacteria; order Pseudomonadales; family Pseudomonadaceae; genus Pseudomonas; species Pseudomonas sp. MYb541. The sequence goes on from NZ_JBBGYS010000014.1 coordinate 4,405, forward strand.
ATGGTGTGGAGTTGGTTAAAGCCGGTATCCGTATGCGTCGGGGTAACAGCGAACCGTTGCAAGACGGTGAGTTGATCCGCATCGGTGATTACGAGATCCAGGCGCGCATCGACTTCAACGTGCAGGCCGTCGACAGCCAGCCGTTTGCCGGCGATTCGCCGAACAGCTTTGAAGCGCTGATGGGTGCCGTGGCGAGCCAGCCCACGCCAGTGCCGGTGATCGCGCCGCAATTCCAGGGTGCTTCGTCGATGGACACGCTGCCGGACCTGTTCGACTTCCTCAGCCCCACCGCCGTGCCGCCGCCGACCGTGCCGGACCATGTGCCGTCCGAGCAGCATGACTTCCGTCCGCCGACGCCCGTTGCGCTCGAGAAACCCGTGGTTTCGGGCTCGGTGATTCCCGAAGATTGGGACCTGTTTGGCGATGCACCTGCGCCCGTTGCGCCACCGCCCGCACCGGTCATTCAGCCGCCACCTGCGGTCGAGCCTGTGGCAAACACTCAGCAACCCGACCTCCTGCAAGCCTTTCTGCGCGGCGCTAGCCTCGATCAACTGCGCCTGGACAAAGCCCAGGCCGAGGCCCAGATGGAAAACATCGGCCGCAGCTACCGCCTGATGGTCGAAGGCCTGATCGACGTGTTGCGTGCCCGCGCCAGCCTCAAGGGCGAGTTCCGCATGCAGCAGACCATGATCCAGCCCGCTGAAAACAATCCGTTGAAATTCGCCCCGAATGCTGACGAAGCGTTACTGCTTTTGCTTCGCCACGGCAACCAGGCGTTTATGGCACCGGACCTCGCCGTACGCGACAGTTTCAACGACCTGCGTGCCCACCAACTGGCGGTGATGGCCGGCGTGGAAGCGGCGATCAAACACCTGCTCACGCGCTTTGAACCGGCGCAACTGGAAGAGCGCATGGGCAAGCCCGGCGGGCTCTCAAGTATTTTCAACGGCTCACGCCAGGCCCAGTACTGGCAGCAATTCACCGAGCTCTACAGCAATATTTCCCGCGAGGCCCAGGAAGATTTCCAGGACCTGTTCGGCCGCGAATTCAGCCGGGCCTACGAAGAACACAGCGCACGACAGCGTCGGTAAAACCGCGCCGCAACACATGGATCAACGGATAGCTAAATACGTCATTGAGGACGCAGGATGATTCCCAGGTTTTTACTCGCAGTCGCCACACTGCTTCTGCTGACGGCGTGTGCCAAAGACGCCGCCAAACCCGAAACAGCCGCCGAGGCCGAAGCGGAGACGGCCGCCGTCGAGCTGCACTTTCATGCGATCAACGGGCTCAACCCCGGCGCCAACGGCCAGGCTGCGCCGGTGCGGGTGCGCATCTTCGAACTGAAAAACGCCGCCACCTTTGCCCGCTCCGATTACTTCGCCCTGGCTGACCGGGCGCAATCGACCCTGGGCCTGGACCTGCTGGGCCAGGACGAAGTGATGGTGCAGCCCGGCGAGCAACTGAGCATCCAGCGCGACCTCGACCCGTCCACGCGCCAGATCGGTTTGCTGGTGGGCTATCGCGAGTTGGACCGCGCGCAATGGCGCACGGTGATCAACGTGCCCGCGCGCCAATACACCGAATACCAGATCAGCCTCGATGTGCGTGCCGTGCGCGCCGACGTCGTGGTCACCCCATCCAGCCCTGCCCAATAAGAAGCAATCGGAGCCCCCATGTCCTGGAACAATCGCGTGGTCTGGTCGGAAGGCATGTTCATCGGAACGCAGCACTTCCAGCAGCATGACCGTTACCTGGAAAACCTGATCGACGCCCGCAGCCGCCCTTTGTCGGCCGGGGCCTGGGGTTTTTCCGAGTTGCTGATCGACCAGGGCCTGCTGGCCCAGGGCAAGCTGGCGATCGTCTCGGCGCGTGGCCTGTTGCCCGACGGCACGCCGTTCAACATTCCCCAGGACGATCTGGCGCCGAGCCCGCTGAACATCGACGACAACCTGCGCGATGGCCTGGTGTACCTGGCGCTGCCGCTCAAGCGTGCCGGTGCCCGCGATACCGTGGAGGAAGGCGAAGCCTTGGAGGCGGCGCGTTACGTGAGCCAGGTCCGCGAAGTGCGTGACGACAACGCACCCTTCGAAAACCGCGCTCCGGTGGCCGTGGGCTCCCGCGCCCTGCGCCTGCTGACCGCCCAGGATGGCATCAGCGATTACGCCGCCATCGGCCTGGTGCGCATCAAGGAAAAACGCGCCGACCGCGCGCTGGTACTCGACGACACCTACATCCCGCCGGTCCTGGACGTCGCCGCGAGCAAGCCGCTGACCGCGTTCCGCAGTGAATTGCTCGGCCTGCTGCACCAGCGTGGCGAAGCCCTGGCGGGGCGCGTGGTCGCTTCGGGCGCCGGTGGCGCGTCGGAGATTGCCGATTTCATGCTGCTGCAACTGGTCAACCGTGCCCAACCGCTGATCCAGCATCTGAGCCAGTTGAGCCCGCTGCACCCGGAGCGCTTCTTCAGTGAATTGGTGAGCTTGGCCGGTGAGTTCTCGACCTTCTCGACCTCGGGCCGCCGTCCCCAGGAATACCCGCAATACCAGCACGACGACCTGGCCCTGAGCTTTGCCCCGGTGATGGCCGCGCTGCGTGAAGCGCTGTCGATGCTGATCGACAGCAAGGCCACGCCGATCCCGATTGTCGAGAAAGCCTACGGCGTCCACGTGGCGATGCTGGCCGACAAAACCCTGCTCGACAACGCCAGCTTCATCCTGGTGGTACGTGCCGATGTCCCCGGCGAAACCCTGCGCGCGCGCTTCGGCCAGCAGAGCAAAGTCGGCTCGGTGGAGCACATCCGCGACTTGGTGAACCTGCAACTGCCGGGCATCACCCTGTTGCCTCTGCCCGTGGCGCCGCGCCAATTGCCGTACCACGCAGGTTCCACCTACTACGAGCTGGATCGCGGCAGCGAGGCCTGGCAACAGCTGGGCAATTCCGGCGGCTTTGCCTTCCACATCGCCGGGCAGTTCCCGGGCTTGAACCTGGCCTTCTGGGCGATCCGAGGATAATCCGCGATGCATCCCAATGATGATGACCGCACCCAGTTCATGCCGCGTCCGGGTGGCCGGGCGCCGGAACCTGCGCGTGCCGAACCGTCGCCGCTGGCCATGCCGGCCGCGCCGATGCTCACCGGCAAGAGCCAGGGCCTCAACCCGCTGGAAAGCGCCGCCGGCCCGTTGTTGGCCCTGCTGACGCGCCTGCGCAACACCATCGCCCACCCGGCGCCGGCCAGCCTGCGCGCGCAGTTGCTGGCGTATCTGCGCCAGTTCGAAGAACGCGCCGAAGCGGCCGGTATCGCCCGCAACGAAGTACTGCTGGCGCGTTATGCGCTGTGCACCGCGCTGGATGAAGCGGTGTTGAGTACGCCTTGGGGCAGCACCAGTGACTGGGGCAAACAGAGCCTGCTGATCACGGTGCATAACGAAGCTTGGGGCGGTGAGAAAGTCTTTCAGTTGCTCGACCATTGCCTGCAAAGTCCACGGGAACGCCTGTACCTGCTGGAGCTGCTGTACCTGTGCATGTGCCTGGGTTTTGAAGGCCGTTATCGCGTAATGAACGACGGCCGCAGTCAGTTGGAAACCCTGCGCGAGCGCACGGCCGCCGCCATTCGCAGCGCCCGTGGCGAACACGAACGTGAACTGTCGCCACACTGGCGCGGCGTGACCGTGGCGCGGGATCGCCTGGCGCAATTCATGCCGCCGTGGATCGCCGTGGCTATCGGCGTGGCGCTGTTGCTGGCGCTGCTGTTTGGTTTGCGCATGAAGCTGGCGTCGGATGCCGAGCCGGTGTTCAAGAATATTCACGCGTTGGGCGAAATCCCGGTGCAGGCCATCGACCGCCCGGTGGCACAACCCAAAGTGATCGAGCGCCCACGCCTGGCCGGTTTTCTGGTGGAAGACATCAAGGCCGGGCGCGTTGCCGTGGAAGATGCGGTCGACCGTTCAGTGGTGACCATCCGTGGCGACGAGCTGTTTGCGTCCGCCAGCTCCAGCATCGTCGATGACTACCAACCGCTGATGCTGCGCATCGCCGATGCCATCCGCAAAGTGAAAGGCCAGGTACGCGTGACCGGGCACAGCGACAACCGCCCGATTGCCACGCTGCGCTTCCCGTCCAACTGGGCGCTGTCGGAAGCGCGGGCCAAGTCTGTGCTGGAAATCCTCGCGGCCAAGACTGGCCAGGCGGAGCGCTTCAGCGCCGAGGGCCGAAGCGACACCGAGCCGGTGGCGACCAACGCCACCGCAGAAGGCCGCGCCCGCAATCGTCGGGTTGAAATCACCGTATTGGCGGAGGGCGTCGAGTGAAGGCGTTTTTCAGTTTCATGATTCGCTGGGTGATTCCCGTGCTGGGCCTGATCGCCCTGAGCCTGATCATCTGGTTTGTCGGGCCGTTGCTCGACGTGCTGGTGCCGGAAGGGCGCCGCTGGGCGCTGATCATCCTGGTGTTCGCGGTGTGGATTGCCTACCGCGTATTCCGCATCATCCAGGCGCGGCGTCAGGCCGCCGAAGTGATGCGCAGCCTGGCCGCCGAAACCCCGGCAGACCCCAATAGCGTCGCCACCGCCGAAGAACTCAGCACCCTGCGCCAGCGCATGGACGAGGCCCTGGCGCTGCTGAAGAAGGCCAAGCTGGGTGGCGATGAACGCCGCAACCTCTACGAGTTGCCGTGGTACGTGATCATCGGCCCGCCGGGTTCGGGCAAGACCACGGCGCTGGTCAACTCCGGCCTGCACTTCCCGCTGGCTGCGCAGTTGGGCGCCGGTGCCGTGCGTGGTGTTGGCGGCACGCGCAACTGCGATTGGTGGTTTACCGATCAGGCTGTGTTGCTCGACACTGCCGGCCGCTACACCACCCAGGACAGCAACTCCACGGTGGATAAAGCCGCGTGGCTGGGCTTCCTCGACCTGCTGAAAAAGCAGCGCTCGCGCCGGCCTATCGACGGTGCCTTCATCGCCATCAGCCTGTCGGACCTGTTGCTCGGCACCGACGCCGAGCGCGCCGCCCATGCCGCCGCCATACGCTTGCGTATCCAGGAGCTGTACACCCAATTGGGCGTGCGCTTCCCGATCTACCTGATGCTGACCAAGCTCGACCTGGTGCCGGGCTTCATGGAGTTCTTCGACAACCTGAGCAAGGAAGAGCGCGCCCAGGTGTGGGGCATGACCTTTGCCCTGGACGACGGCAAGAACAGCGACAGCCCGCTGGCGCATCTGCAAAGCGAGTTCGCCGGCCTGGAACAGCGCCTCAACGAACGTCTGGTCGAACGCCTGCAACAGGAGCGTGACCCGGCGCGGCGCGACCTGATCTACGGCTTCCCGCAGCAGTTCGGTGCGTTGAAGGATTGCCTGCAAAGCTTCCTCGAAGGCGTGTTCAAGCCCAATGCCTTTGAAGAGCGCGTGTTGCTGCGCGGTGTGTATTTCACCAGCGGCACCCAGGAAGGCAGCCCGATCGACCGCCTGATCGGTGCGATGGCCCAGAGCATGAACCTGGACCGCCAGCACCTGGCGCGCCAGAGCGGCACAGGGCGCAGTTACTTCATCGAAAAACTCTTCACCGCCGTGGCGTTTGCCGAGCGTGGACTGGTCGGGGTGAACCCCAAGGTCGAGCGCCGACGCAAGTGGATTGCACGCGGCGTGCTGGCCGCCACCGTGGCGACTGTCGTGGTGGTCAGCGGTTTGTGGTGGGTGAGTTACCGCGCCAATCAGGCGTATATCGCCCAGGTCGACCAGAAGGTCGCACCGCTGGGCCAGTCCGTGCAGAACCTGAGCCCGGCGCAGCGTGACATCCTCGCGGTGCTGCCATTGCTCAACGCCGTGAAGAACCTGGCCGGCGACTCGCCGAGCTGGTCCGAAGGCCTGGGGCTGTACCAGGGCGACATGCTTGAAGCCGAGTCCGCCAGTGTCTACCGCAAGCTGTTGATCGCCGTGTTCGCGCCACGCCTGGTGACGCGCATCGAAGAACAACTGCACGGCGGCGGCAATTCCGACTTCCTTTACGAAGGCCTCAAGGCCTACCTGATGCTCGCCGATTCCGAGCATTACGATCCGGACTTCATCAAGGCCTGGATCGCCCTCGACTGGGACCGCAACCTGCCGCGCGACTTGCCGGCCGATCAGCGCCAGGCATTGGCCGGGCACTTGCAGTCGCTGTTCGAACGCCATCCGCCGAATGCGCGCCTGGATCCCCGGCTGATCGACGACCTGCGTCGCCAGTTGCAGCAACTGCCGGTGGCCCAGCGTGTGTATGACCGGGTCAAACGCCAGAAACTGCCCGAAGGCATCCCTGACTTTCGCATCAACGAAGCTGCTGGCCGTGATGCGGCGCTGGTGTTCAGCCGCAAAAGTGGCAAACCGCTGGGCGAGCCGTTGAGTGGGTTCTTCACCGCCAAGGGCTATCGCCAGGCGTTTTTGCTGAGCAGCCTGAACCAGACCGGCACCCTGGCTGAAGAGCAGTGGGTGTTGGGGCACGAACAGGCCGACCAGCAGAACGTGGTGAGCCTCGCCGCCGACGTACGCCGCCTGTATTTCCAGGATTACCAGCGTCAGTGGGACGCCTTGCTGGCGGACATCGACTTTGTGCCGATCACCAGCGTGGCCCAGGCAGCCGACGTATTGCGGGTGATTTCCGGTCCTACTTCTCCGTTGAAAAAACTGCTGGTGGCGGTGGCCAAGGAAACCGATCTGCAAGCCGAAGAGCGCCAACTGGCCGCCAAAGGCGTACCGGTGGAAGGGGGCGTCGACAAGCTCAAGGAGCGCCTGGGCAGCCTGCTTGGCCAGGAACAACCGACCGCCAATGCACCTGCTGCTGCGGATGATCCGGTGACCGCACACTTTGCCGAACTCAACAGCATCGTCAGCAAGAATGAAGGCGAGCCAGCGGCCATCGATGGCCTGCTCACCGACATGAATGCGCTGTATGTGCAGGTCAGCGCCATGGTCGGCGCCAGCGGTGATGCCTTGCTCGGTGAGGCGAAGAACCAGGCGTCCGCCGCGGCCACGCGGGTCAGCCTGAATGCCGAACGCCAGCCACCGTTGGTGCAGGGCATGGTCAAGTCGGTGGTCAATTCCACCACCAACAGCATGATGGGCGGGGTGCGCAATCAACTGAACGCGGCCTGGGTCAGCGAAGTGGTCAACGTGTATCGCCAGTCCCTGGCCGGCCGCTACCCGATGTCGCCGGGCAGCGCACGGGACGCCACCCTGGATGACTTCGGCCAGTTCTTCGGCGTGGGCGGAGTGATGGACAACTACTTCCGCAAATACCTGCAGCCTTACGTAGACACCTCCGCGCAGACCTGGCGCTGGCAGCCGGGCGCGGCGCAGAAGCTCGGCATTGCTCCGGGCGTGCTGCAAACCTTCCAGCGCGCGGCGACGATCCGCGATGCGTTCTTCCGCTCGGGTGGCACCCAGCCCATCGTGCGTTTCGAACTCAAGCCGGTGTCGATGGACCCGACCATCACCCAGTTCCTGCTGGACCTGGACGGTCAGCAACTGAGCTACGACCACGGCCCAAGCCGCCCAGTGGCGATGCAATGGCCAAACCCCGGCAGCATTGGCGTGGTGCGTATCTCCATCATGCCGCCGTCGGCCAATGGCCGTTCCGGCGTGACCCTGGACGGACCGTGGGCCTGGTTCCGCCTGCTGGAGCAATCGGACCTTACGGCTGGTAATTCCCCGGACCGCTTCAACCTGCGCCTGCGTGTCGACGGTGCGAGCATTGCCTACGAACTGCGCGCCAACAGCGCCTTCAACCCGTTCAAGAGCCGCGTGCTCAGTGGCTTCAGCCTGCCGGAGCGGCTATGACGACGCTGGGTTTCTACGGCAAGTTGGCCAGTCGTGGTGACTTTGTCAGCCGCGCACTACCCCAGAGTTTTATCGGCCCGTGGGACAGCTGGTTGGCGGCGGGTCTGCTCGCCAGCCAGAGCAGCCTGGGCGGCGACTGGCTCAACACCTACCTGGTCAGCCCGTTGTGGCGCTTTGTGCTGGCGCCGGGTGTATGCGGACCGGACGCGGCGGCGGGTGTGGTGATGCCGAGCATCGACCGGGTCGGGCGTTACTTCCCACTGGCGGTGGTGACCTTGCTCGATCACGACACCAATCCCGCGTCCCTGGTCGGCGGGCCGGACACCTGGTTCGAGCAGGCCGAAGCGTTGCTGCTCAGCACCCTGGATGCCGGTGCCACCTTCGAACGCTTCAATGAAGGCCTCGATGGCCTGGGTTTCCCAGCGAGCGAACCGCGTACCGTGGGCAGCCGTTTCGCCGGCCTGCAACGGGTGGCTACCACCGTGCCTCAGGGGCGTCTGACCGCCCTGGCCGAACAGGCCTGCGAAGGCGCGAGCCTGTGGTGGGGCCGTGGCTCGCAGACGATTTCCCCTGGTTTGTTGCGGTGTCAGGGCCTGCCTGCCGCCGACGATTTTGCGCAGTTTTTGCTCGGACAAGAAGGTGTGGTGTAGATGGGGTCGACGTACAAATCCGCGAGCAAAAGCCATGTGGGCATGGTCCGCCAGGTCAACGAAGACGCCTGCCTGGACCTGCCGGAAAACCGCCTGTGGGTGGTGGCCGACGGCATGGGCGGGCACGCGGCGGGGGACTACGTGAGCAGCCTGATCGTCGACAGCCTGCGCAGCGTGCCGGTGGGGCGCTCGCTGGATGAATACACGGCGGCGCTGCGCAACGACCTGCTGCGCATCAACGCCGCCGTGCGCGAAGAAACCGCCCATCGTGGCGTGACCATGATGGGCAGCACCGTGGTGTTGTTGGCCGCCCGTGGCCTGCGCGGCGTTTGCCTGTGGGCTGGCGACAGCCGCTTGTACCGCCTGCGCGACGGCGTGCTGGAAGGCATCTCCCGCGACCACAGCTACGTGCAAGACCTGCAAGACAGTGGCCTGCTCAGCGAAGCCGACGCCCGCACGCATCCACGCGCCAATATCGTCACCCGTGCGATTGGCGTGGAAGCGCACCTGGAACTGGCGGTGGTCGACCTGCTGATCGCTCCCGGTGACAGCTATTTGCTGTGCAGCGATGGTCTGAACAAGACCGTCGAAGACCATGAGATCCGCGAAGTCCTCGGCCACGACACGCCGGATGAAATCGTGCGCAGCCTGGTGCACCTGGGGCTCAACCGGGGTGCGCCGGACAACATTACCGCCATCGTTGTGAAGGTATCGGCATGAACATCCTGATTCCGGGTTATGACATCGAAGGCGAGATCGGCGAAGGCGCCATGGCCAGCGTGTACCTGGCGACCCAGCGTTCCCTGGAGCGCAAGGTGGCGTTGAAGGTGATGGCGGCGGCATTGGCGGCTGACCCGAGCTTCTGCGAACGCTTCCTGCGTGAGGGCAAGACCCTGGCGCGCTTGTCGCACCCGCACACGGTGACCATCCATGACATCGGCAATGTCGGTGAGCTGTATTACATGGCCATGGAATACCTGCCCAACGGTACGCTCAAGGAGCGCATCGCGGCCGGCATGACGCCGGAGCAGGGCGTCACGCTGATCCGCCAGATCGCCTCGGCGCTGGGCTATGCCCATGCCCAGGGCCTGGTGCACCGCGATGTGAAACCGGCGAACATTCTGTTCCGCGCCGATGGTACGGCGGTGCTGTCGGACTTCGGTATCGCCAAGTCGCTGGATGATCGCACTCAATTTACCCAGGCCGGTTTTGCCGTGGGTACGCCGAGCTATATGAGCCCAGAGCAGGCGCGGGGCCAGGAGATTGATGGTCGCGCCGACCTGTACGCGTTGGGTGTGGTGCTGTACGAGATTCTCGTCGGCAAGCTGCCGTACACCGGCACTGATGCACTCTCCACGGCGCTCGCGCACCTGACTGAACCGCTGCCCGAATTGCCGGTGCACCACGGTCGTTATCAGGAGGTGCTGCGCAAGCTGTTGGCCAAGGATCCGGCGGAGCGCTTCGCGGATGCGGCGGCGTTGTTGCGGGCGTTGGATAACCTGCCGTCGGAATCGCCAGAGGCTACGTTGGTGCGGCCGTTGCCGATCCCGATGAATTTTGATCTGGCGGGTATCACTCCGGAATCCGTCGAGATCCCCACCGAGAAACCCCAGCCGGTGCGCCAACCGGTGGTGCCGCCGACCCAGCACAGCGAGCAGCGCCGTGGGCCGGTGTTGGCACTCGCCGCTGTTGCAGTGGCGGTTGCGTTGGCCATTGGTGGTGCGAGTTATTGGTGGTTGAGCGGCAGCGATGAGCCCGTGGCCAAGCCCCCGGCTGCGGTGGTTGTGCCCCCTGTGGCGGCGCCTGTGGCAGAAGTGGATGGCGGCCAGCGTCCGTTGCTGATGGCGGGTAAGAAAACCCTGTTCCAACGCGTCCTCAGCAAACCTGGCGCCAAGCTTTCAACGGACGCCGGCAGTGCGTCGGGCAAGGCCTTGCCGGCGTTTTCCGTGCTTTACGTCTACCAACGTAAGGACGTTGACGGCAACCCATGGGTACGCGTCGGCGCCGCCACCGATGGCCGCAGCGACGGCTGGTTGCCTGCGTCCCAGGTCAGCGACTGGAAGCAGAGCCTGGTGCTCAAGTTCACCGAGCGTTCAGGCCGCGCGCCGGTAATGTTCCTGCGCCAATCCGCTGAAGTGGAAAGGTTGCTGGCTGACCCGGCCGCCGCCAAAGGCGTACTGGCCAAGGCGCAGAAAAACAGTGAGGACAACAGCCAAATCCTGGCCCTGGAACCAACCGCCAGCGCTGTGCCGCAAAACCAGTTCTACCTGCTGCCGATCTTCGACGCCAAAGAGAGCTTCGACGAAAACGGCCAGCCGGTGCAGTTGCTCAATGTGGCCTCCATCGACCCAGGCACCAGCGCCGCTAAACCGGCCACGCCGGTGATCAACGCCAATGCTGACGCCTTCCGCACGGCCGTGGTGCTGGTGGTGGACACCACCGTGTCGATGCAGCCCTATATCGACCAGATCCGCGACGTGGTGCACGAACTGCAAACGCGCATCGGCGAACGCGGCGAGTTGGACAGCGTGAGCTTCGGCATGGTCGGCTTTCGCAGCAGCATCAAGAAAACCCCTGGCCTGGAATACGTCGCCAAGACCTTGATCACCCTCGATCAGGGCCGCGACCCGCAACGTTTCCTCGACATGGCGCGCCAGGTCAAGGCGTCCACTGTGTCCAGCCATTCGTTCAACGAAGATGCGTTCGCCGGCGTGATGCAGGCAGTGGATGGCATGGATTGGTCCGGCTATGGCGGACGCATCATCCTGCTGGTCACCGATGCCGGTGCGCTGCGCAAGAACGATCCGTTCGCTGCCACCCAGATGAACGAAGCCGAGGTACGCCAGGCCGCGCTGGGCAAACAGATCAAGATCTACGCCCTGCACCTGCGTACCGACGCCGGCAAGAAAACCCATGCCGGCGCCGAGAGCCAGTACCGCATCCTCACCGCCGACGCCAACCCGCAGATCGGCGACCTCTACACGGCGGTGCCCGGTGGTGATGTGCGCAAGCTCGGAGAGCGTGTGGATGAGATCGGTACGGTGTTCTCCAATCTTGTGCATCAAGTGCGCAGCAACACGCCACAGCCGGTGCCGTTGTTGAACAGCGCGCCGAGTCTGGCGGATAAGTCCGCCGCCGTCGGTTATGCCATGCACATGGATTTCCTCGGCCGTAAAGCCGCGAGTCAGGCACCGCAACTGGTCAGCGCCTGGACTGCCGACCGCGACCTGACCAACCCGGCACTGCCGGCGTTCCAGGTGTGTGTGATGCTGACTAAGTTGCAGCTCAATGACCTGCAGCAGTCGCTGAAATTGATCGTCGACGCGGCACGCAAGACCCAGACTTCACCCAAGGACTTCTTCCAGGAAATCGCCAGCGCCTCCGCCTATATGAGCCGCGACCCACAGGCCCTGCGCAAGGGCGGCAACCTGGCCGACGGCGGCATCTTGGGTGAATACCTGGAAGGCCTGCCGTACCGCAGCAAGTCGCTGAACATGACCCAGGACCTGTGGTTGTCGTTGAGCGTGGCCGAGCAGGAAGACTTTATCGACGAGCTGGATTCGAAGATCCGCCTCTACGAAACCTTCCACAATGATGTGGCCAACTGGGTCCGTTTCGGCGATGCCGAGCCGGGTGACGCGTTGTACCGCGTGCCGTTGTCGACGTTGCCGTGATGCTGAACCTGAACGCGGTGCACAAGAGCCGGGGCGTCGGCAGCCAGCGCTACAGCCTGGTGATTCCGGCGCTGACGCTGCGTGCGGGTGAGCAATTGGCGATTGTCGGGCCCAGCGGATGTGGCAAAAGCACCTTGCTGGATTTGCTGGCGTTGGTATTGGCGCCGGATCAGGTCGGGCAGTTTGAATTTCATCAGCAGGACATTGCCGGATTGTGGCGCGGTGATCAGCAATCCACGCTGGCCGCGCTGCGTAGCCAGCATCTGGGCTATGTGCTGCAAACCGGTGGTTTGCTGGGGTTTCTCGATGTGCGCGGCAATATCGCCTTGTCACGGCAACTGTTGGGCTTGAAGGACGACGGCAGCGTGGCGCGCCTGGCCAAGCAGTTGGAAATCAGCGACCAGTTGGCCAAGAAACCGGCGGCGCTCTCGGTGGGCCAGCGCCAGCGCGTCAGCTGTGCCCGCGCCCTGGCTCATGCGCCGCAATTGGTGTTGGCGGATGAACCGACGGCGTCCCTCGACCCCTTGAATGCCGAGCGCGTGATGCAGGCGTTGCTGGCCCAGGCGCGCGAACACCGTGCCGCCTGTGTGATTGCCACCCATGACGAACCCCTGGCCCGCGCCAGTGGCTTGCAGGTGCGGCGTATCAGTTGCCGTCGCGACATCGACGGCGGCGTCACCGCGACCCTCGGGGAGGTGTGCTGATGCGCCTCGGTCTGGTGGCGTCGCTGGCCTGGCAGGACTATCGCAACGATGCCTGGCTGTCGGTTTGTTCGGTACTGGCGCTGGTCGCCGTCATTGCACCGTTGCTGGTGTTATTCGGCCTGAAATTTGGACTGGTTAGCAGTTTGACCGAACGTTTGCAGACCGACCCCGCCACCCGTGAAATTATTCCGTTGGGCGGTGGTCGATTCAGCAGCGCCTTTATCGAGCAACTCGGCCAGCGCAGCGATGTGGCGTTTGCACTCCCGCGCACGCGACAAATTGCGGCGACCGCGCAGGTGGGCGCCTTGGCCCTGGAAATGCTGCCGACCGCATCGGGTGATCCCTTGCTGGCGGGTCTTCCGGTGCCGAGGGGCCTGGACCAGATCGTGCTGAGTCACACCGCCGCCGAGAAGCTGGCAGCGCGGCCGGGGGATTGGCTGGAGACCAGCTTTGCACGGCAAGTGGCAGGGCGCTTCGAGGCCCAGCGCACGCGTTTGCAGGTGCTGGCGGTATTGCCGCTGGAAGCCTTCGCCCGTGATGGGCTGTTTGCCGATTTGAAATTGCTGGAAGCAGCAGAAGATTACCGCGATGGTCGTGCGGTGCCGGCCTTGGGCTGGGAGGGTGAAGCGGTCGGTTTGAGTGAACAGCGCGTGTACCCGGCATTCCGCCTGTATGCGCGCAACCTCACCGATGTGGAACCGCTGCGGGTGTTTTTCGTCGGGCAGAACCTGCTGGTGTCGACCCAGGCGCAGACCATCGCGCAGGTGCAGTCGTTGAGCCGCAACCTGTCGATCGTTTTCTGGGTGATCTGCGGGTTGGCGTTGACGGGGGCGTTTGCGGCGATCTTTGCTGGAGCGTTGGCCGCCGTGGTGCGTAAGCGTCGGGAATTGTCGGTGTTGCGCCTGTTGGGGTTTTCCACCGGTGGGCTGTTGTTGTTTGTGGTGGTGCAGGCGCTGTACAGCGCAGGTTTCGCCGCCGTGCTCAGTGCCGGCTTGTATGGCTTGGCCGAGGCGGCTTTGAACACGTTATTTGTGCAGGCGCCGGGCGAGCACGCCAGCCACCTGTTGGCGCGTCATTACGGCCTGGCCCTGGCTGCAGTCATGGGCGTGAGCGCCGTGGCGGCGGCCTGTGGTGGCTGGCGAGTGGCGCGGATCCAGGCTTCTGAAGGAATCAGAGATGTATAAGTTACTGGGCGCCTGTGTGGCGCTGACCCTGGCCTCTATGGCCTGGGCCGATGAGGCGAGTGACAAACTCGATAACCCCAAGCCGCTGGAGGGCGACGTCAGCCTACCGCTGCCGTGCGAAGGCAACATGGTGTTTCGTTACGCCTACGTGTTGGCCCAAGGCACCCTGGATGACCGCGAGATCAGCCTCGGCTACCCCTTTGCCGAAGGCGAGGCGGGCTATCAGCAGTCATTCATTTCCGGCTACCGCCGCGACTTCATCAATGGCCAGTTCACCCTCAAGGACCTGCCCAAAGACTGGAACAAAATCATCGCGCCGTTGATGCCGAAAACCGACGCCAAGACTCCGCTCAAGCCGATGCTGTACTTCATCGGCAAGTACGAAGTGACTGCACGCCAGTACGCCCAGGTGATGTCCCAGGCGCAGTCGTTGGCCAGTGGTGAACCCGCGCCTGCGTGCGACGCACCCACCGGCATGGCCGGGCGCTTGCCCAAGGTGAAGCTGTCGCGCTTTGAGGCCGAGCGTTTTTCGGCGGTGTACAGCGCCTGGTTGATGAAATACCACCGTGAGTTGCTGCCGGTCAGCGGACGCGGCTCTTCGGCGGACGACGGCGGCTTGGGTTTTGTGCGCCTGCCCACCGAAGTGGAGTGGGAATTCGCCGCGCGTGGCGGTCATGCCGTCAGCCGCCAGGACCTGGAAGGGCGGCTGTTCCCGCGCCGTACTGAAGGCAGTGACAGCGACGGCCCGCTCGGCGATTACGCCGTGTTCAACCAGGTCGCCGGCGGTACCGGCCAGGCCGCGCGCCTGATGCCTATCGGCACCAAATTGCCCAACCCGATCGGTCTGTTCGATGTGATCGGCAACGCGGCGGAAATGGTCCAGGAATCCTTCCAACTGGTGCACGCCGGGCGTCGTCAGGGCACCTACGGCGGCTTTGTGGTCAAGGGTGGCAACTACCTGGAAGGCGAGGGCACGCTGTTCACCGGCATGCGCCGCGAGTACCCGCTGTTCGCCGCCGACGGCACCGAGCAAAGCAACGAGACCACCGGGTTCCGCGTGGCGATTGGCGCCTTGTCGGCGCCGCGTTCACGCTACAAGGAGCTGTTCGCGCAGTGGCAGAAAGAGGGCCGCCTGGCCTCACTGACCGACGCCATCGACGATGCCCAGGACCCGACCAAGCGCCTGGACAGCATCATCGCCGCCAGCGCCGACCCCAAGCTGCAAGCCGAGCTGGGGCTGGTCAACGAAGAACTCAAGCGCAACGTCTCGCTGATCGCCCAGCAACGCGAGGAGGCGGCGGGCAACCTGATCCAGTCGGCCGCGTTGGTTGCCGAAACCATCGCCAACTACAACATCCGCCTGGCCAACCTGCAGAAGAGCCGCCAACAGTCCCTGGACAACAAGGACGCGGCCAGCGCGCAGCTGTTCGACATGGCGATTGCCAATGGCCGTAGCGCGCTCGATGGCGCCGTGGCGATCTATATCGACAACCTGGCCACTGGCACGCGTTACACCGATGCGGTGATTCAGGCGCAGTTTCAACGGATCAAGGAAGAGTTGGATCGCAAGCCGGTGCTCGGTAAGAGCCTGGTGACGCGCGCAACACTGTTCGTTCGCCATGTCGGCAACTACCGCAAGCAACAGCGGGCCGACCCGGCAACGATCTTGAAGGAATTGCTCGCAGCGAGCGGTCAGCGATGAGCGCTGGCTGTATGGCGAGCTTGGAAGGGACTCAGGCGGCGGTGGGCCGTGCTGGGCAAGTCAAACTTAAACGAGAACACACCTATGCTTTTTTCCCGTAAGGCGGTTTCCAAGCGTCACTTGCTGCTGATCGCGGCTGGTTTCAGCACTGTGTTGACCGGTTGTGCCACGTCGCCGGCCTCTAAGGTCGCGTCGAGCACCAAGGTCGAGTACTACCCGAACTGCTATGAGCCGGTGCAGCACCTGCGTGCGACTGACTCGGACATGACCAAGTCGGTCGTCACCGGCGCAGCCATCGGCGCGGCCGGCGGTGCACTGCTGGGCGCCCTGACCGGCGACTCCGACAAGCGTGGCCGTAACGCCGCCATCGGTGCAGCGGGCGGCGCCCTGGCCGGCGGCGCGGCGGGTTACTACACCGAGCGCCAGAAGCAGATCAGCGATGACAACCAGCGCATTGCGTCCTACTCCACCGACTTCAACAAAAGCGCCTCCGACATCGACCGCAGCACCGCCTACGCCAAAGCGTCGCAACAGTGCTACCAGAGCGCGTTCACCAAGCTGGTGGCCGACCGCAAGGCCAAGACCGTCAACGACACCGAAGGCCGCAAGCGCCTGGCGGAAATCGTGGCGGGCCTGAAGGAATCCAATGACCTGATCGTCGCGGTCAACGGCAAAGCCAGCGAAGACCTGAACAACTACACCCAGGCCTACGAAAAAGACCTGCAACAAGTGGGTGTGCAGCGTAACGACGTAGTGACCGTGGCCCAAGCCGAAGTAGCGCCGCCAGTTGTACCGGCCAAGAAAGGCAAGAATCCGCCGAAAGTCGCGAAGAAGAAAGACTTGCCAGTCGTGCCTAAAGAAGCAGTCACCACCGAGAAGAGCATCCAGACCGTGCAGGCCAAGCAAGCTGAAAGCAAGCAGGTCGCCAGCGCCGGCAAGGCCCAGCTCGAAGGCAGCTGCCGCGATCCGAACCTGGCCGACTGGGCACCGGTACCTTGCCCTAACGTTTAAGTAACATGCTGCTATAAGCGTCAAACGCCAGCCGATCTTCCGCTAATGCGCAAGATCGGTGGCGTTCTTTTTGCAAATCGTTAAACTGCTGCGGCCACTCAATAATTACACCGAGGCCGTGTGCATGAAATTTCGTCTTCTCCTGTGGGTGCTGGGCCTGATGATGGGCAAAGCCAGCCGCACCAATCCTGCCTTCCAGCAACAGTTGGGCGATAAAGACCTGGCATTCCAGTTGCAGACCCTCGACGGCAAGGTTGCCCGTCACTTCATCGTCAAAGACCAGCGCATCACCAGCCGTTCGGGTGTTCACCCGTCGCCGGCGTTCGCCATCGCCTTTAAAGATGCGGCCTACGGCTTCGCCACGATGCAGGCGAAGAACAAGCAATTGGCGTTCATGACGGGGATTCAGGACAAGTCGATCCAGATCAAGGGAAACCCGGCGCTGGTGATCTGGTTCCAGGGGTTGACCAAGTATTTGAAGCCGAAGAAAAAGAAGTAGATTTTCAGTCAGACCGAGGTGAATTCATCGCAGGCAAGCCAGCTCCCACAGTTGACCGGGTTCCAACCTTGGAATGCAGTCTCTGTGGGAGCTGGCTTGCCTGCGATAGCGGTCTGACAGGTGACGGATTTATCCCTGGCTGAACTGGGACGCCAGCTCCCGCAACAACACCTCGGCATCCAACACTTTGCCGACCACTTCTTCAGCCTTGTCACGGCTCAACCCCAACCGCTCCAGCAGCGCATCTGGAATCGCCTCATCCGGCCCGGAGCCAATCCCACGGCTGCGCAACAAGCGTACCGCCAGACACACCAGGTTCGGGTATTCAGCGTACTGACCATCGTAGGTCGGATCGTGCTGGAAGCGCAGGGCAGTGGACAGTTCATCCGGCATGTCCCAGTAGCGCATCAGCCACGCACCGATTTGCTCGCGGCTGATGCCCAGCAGGTGTTGCTCGACATAGCTGTGGCACAGGTGCGGGTTGACCTCCAGGTGACGGCAGATCAGCGAAAAGTGCGGCGGGAACACGTGAGCCAGCAGCAGGTAACCGAAGTTGTGCAGCAGGCCCGCGAGGTAGGTCAGGCCGGCTTCCGGGCGCTGGGCACGGGGCATAGCGCGGGTCAGGCCTTCGATCACGGCGGCGGTGTAGATTGACTGGTGCCAGTAGGGTGTGGACTGGTGCGGGTGATCCTTGGGCAGGCTCAGGGTCTTGCCCAATGCCAGGCCCAGCGCCAGGTTGATCACCAGGTCAAAACCCAGCACGCGCACGATGGCGTCTTCCACGGAGCGGATCTTGCCCGGCGACGCGTAGTAGGGCGACGCGGCCCAGCTCACGACTTGCGCGGCCAAAGCGGGGTCGGTTTCGACCACGCCGGTGATGTCATCAATGGTGGCATTCGGGTCGACACGCAGCTTGATGATCTTCTGCGCCGTGTCGGCCAGCGGTGGAATCTCGATGGTCGCTTCCAGGCGTTGCTGGATGCGGCGGGCGGTGAATGCCTGCATCGCCTGGGTAATTTCCTCGCGGTCATCATTCGGGCGGTCAAGGTTGGGGCGGATGTTGCTCAGCGGCTCGCCGAAGTGGCCGGCGCTGGCCTTGGTCAGCATCGTCTTGAACGTGTCGGTCGGTATTTCCAGTAGCAGCCCGGCTTCGCCCGAATGCACCAGCAGGCTCGGCTCGTTGAGCAGGCTGCCTTCGTACAGGCACGGCGAACTGGTGAGCGGCGGCAGGCCTGGCAACAGGCTCAGTTCGTGCTTGCCCAGCATGCGTTCGACGCGATCCGGCGACACTGCCGTGAGGCGGCGACCGGTGAGTTCGGCGAGGCGGTTGAGGTCGAGCAATTGGTTCTGCGGGAACAGCACCATCAGTGCGCCCACCGCGTCTTCCAGCAACACGGCCTGGACCTTTCGCGCAGGATTCAGGCCCGGTAGGTCGGTGACTTCCGTATAGGGGATGGCGAGTTTTGCGAGCAGAGCCCGAATGACCGGCGGGGCGGTCAGTGGGGCTGTGGCGAGGGCAACTTCTGACATGGCCTGATCCAATTTCTTACAGTCCACGAAGTATAACCAGCTTGATACAAGTGTTGGTCGACTAAGTGAGTCAGGCGTCACACTTGGCCGTATTGCTGCCCATGGCGTAGCCAGCGGTCCAGCAATGGGCTGACATGATCCGGCCAACGTTCGAGCAGCGCTTGCGCCGCATCGCGCACGGCCGGCAGCAGGTCAGCGTCGCGCATCAGGTCGGCGACCTTGAATTGCAGCAGGCCGGTCTGGCGGGTGCCGAGCATTTCACCGGGGCCGCGCAGTTCGAGGTCTTTTTCGGCAATGATAAAACCGTCGTTGGTTTCACGCATGATGCCCAGGCGCTGGCGACCAATCTGTGACAGCGGCGGGTGGTAGAGCAGCACGCAATGGCTGGCGGCGCTGCCCCGGCCGACCCGGCCGCGCAACTGGTGCAGTTGCGCCAGGCCAAGGCGCTCGGGGTTCTCGATAATCATCAAGCTGGCGTTGGGTACGTCCACACCGACCTCGATCACCGTGGTAGCCACCAACAGTTGCAGGTTACCGGCCTTGAATTCGGCCATCACGGCGGCTTTTTCTGCGGGCTTCATGCGGCCATGGATCAAGCCGACCTTGAGCTCGCCCAAGGCGCTGGTAAGGTCCTCAAAGGTGGTCTCGGCAGCCTGGCAGGTTAGCTCTTCGGACTCTTCGATCAGCGTGCACACCCAGTACGCCTGGCGCCCTTCGGCACAGGCGCCGCGCACGCGCTCGATCACTTCGACACGTCGGGTGTCGGTGACCAACACGGTGTTGACCGGCGTCCGGCCGGGCGGCAGTTCGTCGAGGATCGAGGTGTCGAGGTCGGCATAGGCGCTCATCGCCAGGGTGCGCGGGATCGGCGTAGCGGTCATGATCAACTGGTGCGGGTTCATGCGCCCGCCCACGCCTTTCTGGCGCAGGGCCAGGCGTTGTTGCACGCCGAATCGATGTTGTTCGTCGATGATCACCAGCGCCAGATTCTTGAATTGCACTTCATCCTGAAACAGCGCGTGGGTGCCCACCACCATGGGTGCTCCACCGGCAATCTGCTCCAGTGCCGCTGCGCGTACCTTGCCCTTGAGCTTGCCGGCCAGCCACGCCACTTCCAGGCCCAGAGGCTCGAGCCAGCGCTTGAAGGTGATGAAGTGCTGCTCGGCAAGAATTTCGGTGGGTGCCATCAACGCCACTTGGTAACCGGCTTCCAGCGCTTGCAAGGCGGCGAGAGCGGCGACCACGGTCTTGCCCGCGCCCACATCGCCCTGGATCAGGCGCAGCATGGGTTCCTGCTGGCTTAAGTCGTAGGCGATTTCATTACCGACGCGTTGTTGGGCGCCGGTCGGCGCAAAGCCCAGGTTGGCCAGGTATTGCGCGGGCAAACGCGTGGCCTTGGGCATCGCCGGCGCACGCAGGGAACGCATGCTTTCGCGCAGGCGCTGCTGGGACAGTTGGTGGGTCAGCAGTTCTTCAAACGCCAGGCGGTGCTGGGCCCAGTGATGACCCAGCGCCAGCTCGTCGACATCGGCATCGGCAGGCGGGTGATGCAAGTAGCGAATCGCATCGTCCAGCGACGCCAGTTGATAGTCGCGGGCCAGCTCCAGCGGCAGCCAGTCGGGCAGGCTTTTCGGGCCGAGCATCGTCAGCGTCTGCATGCACAGCTGGCGCAGGCGTTGCTGGGTCAGGCCTTCGGTGAGCGGGTAGATCGGTGTGAGCGTGGTGTCGACTGGCGGCGGTTCATCGCCGGTAATGGCGCGGTATTCCGGGTGATAGATCTCCAGGCCCGATGCACCAGGCCGCGCTTCGCCGTAGCAGCGTACGCGGGTGCCGCGTTTTAGGCCTTCTTTCTGTGCGTTGCTGAAATGGTAGAAGCGCAGGCTCAGGCCACCGGTGCCGTCCTGCAGACGCACCACCAGGCTGCGACGCTTGCCCATCACCACGTCGGCGCCGCTGACCGTGCCTTCTACCACCGCGTCCTGCCCAGGGCGCAACTGGCCGATGGGCACCACGCGGGTGCGGTCCTGATAGCGCAGGGGCAGGTGGAACAACACGTCCTGGAGGTTTTCCAGGCCGACCTTGGCCAACTTCTCGGCCATGGCTTCACCGACACCCTTGAGTGCCGTCACCGACACCTGCGACAGCTCAGTCATACCGTTGCTTAGCTCGCAGCCGTCGGCTTGGCAACCGAGCACAGGCGGATCGAGTCGGCGAGGATCTCAATCGCTTTCGGTCGTGGGAAGCTGGCGCGCCAGGCGATCGCCACGGTACGGAACGGCACCGGCGGCGTCAGCGGGCGCACTTCGATCACGCCGGGGGCGTAGTGGTGGCTGTCCACCGCCGACAGCGGCAGGATCGAAATGCCCAGGCCGGAGGCGACCATGTGCCGGATGGTTTCCAGGGAACTGGATTCCACGGTGGTGTGCTTGGCGCCGTCGTTGCCCTTGGTCAGGGTCGGGCAGGCTTCCAATACCTGGTCACGGAAGCAGTGGCCTTCGCCCAGCAGCAGCAGGCTCTTGTCGTTGAGCAGGCCGGCGTCGATGGTGTCCTTTTGCGTCCACGGGTGGGAAGCGGGCATCAGTACGTAGAACGGTTCGTCGTAGAGCGGCAGGGTCAGCACGTCGGCTTCGTTGAACGGCAGGGCGATGATGATCGCGTCCAGCTCGCCGTTGCGCAGTTTGTCGCGCAGCACGTGGGTGAAGTTTTCTTCGATATACAACGGCATCTGCGGCGCGACGCGGTGCAGTTGCGGGATCAGGTGCGGGAACAGGTACGGGCCGACGGTGTAGATGGCGCCGACTTTCAGCGGTGCGGTCAGCTGGTTCTTGCCGGCCTGGGCCAGTTCGCGAATGCTCTGCGCCTGCTCCAGCACCTTCTGGGCCTGGGC
Organism: Pseudomonas sp. MYb541; assembly: GCF_037479595.1. Classification (NCBI taxonomy): domain Bacteria; kingdom Pseudomonadati; phylum Pseudomonadota; class Gammaproteobacteria; order Pseudomonadales; family Pseudomonadaceae; genus Pseudomonas; species Pseudomonas sp. MYb541. Next base: position 26,050 of record NZ_JBBGYS010000014.1, read on the forward strand.
CACAATGCCTTCGCCCACAGGCGTTAGGCGCACGGCGCTCTTGCTGCGCTCGAAAATCAGCACACCGAGTTCGTCTTCAAGCTTTTTCACGCCCACCGACAGCGTCGGCTGGCTGACATGGCAACGCTCGGCCGCGTGGCCGAAGTGCTGCTCTTGGGCGAGGGTAACGATGTAGCGCAATTCTGTAAGAGTCATAGCGGGCGTCCATGAGGTTGCGGGCCAAGCATACCGGCTGCAATCGATAGACGCACGTTATCAGAACTTTGCTGGGGATTGAGCGGGGAGTTACGCAGATTTTGCTGAAGGTGGTAAGGGTTGCCCCTCACCACCTTCATTTTCAGCGACGACGCTTCTCGATGTTGTACACGAACGGTGCAACGATCTCGATGCTGCCACCTTTGAGCATGTCTGCCGGTGGCTTGGGCAGCGGCTGGGCGCGACGGATCATGTCCAGCGTGGCGCGGTCCAGGTCGGCGTTGCCGGAGCGGCCCACCAACTCGTAGGACAGCACGTTGCCTTCGGCATCCACCACGAACTTCAGGCGGTTCAGGCCTTCCTTGCCACGGGCCTGCGCGCCTGGCGGGTACTTTTTGTACTTCTGCAAGTGAGCCAGCAGTGTGCCTTCCCAGGAAGCCTTCGCTGCGATTTGCTGCGGAGAAGGGCCTGGTACAGGTTGCGCCGATTTCTCAGCCGGTGCCTGGGTCGGCGGAGCGTCGCTCGGCGGATCCTCGGAGGGTTTCTCCTTGGGCGGCTCGATCTTCTTCTCCACAGGCTTCGGCGGCTGCGGTTTAGGCTTGGGCTTGACCGGCTTGGGCACCTGGATCGTTGGCTTGGGTGCCTCGGCCAGTTTCGGCAGGGGCAGCTCTTCCACCGGTGCAGGCGGTTGCGGCGGCGTTACCACCTTGGGCGGCGCTGGCGGCGGCGGGGCTGGCATCGGTGCCAGGTCGATGACCATGGCAGCCGGCGGCAACTGCACCGTGCGCGGCGCGGACCAATGAAGCGCGATAGCGATCGCGACGGCATGCACGCCCAGTACGACGGCGAGGCTGGTGCCATAACGCGTCAGTTTGTGGCGCGTCGTGATCATTTCTTGGCTGCCGTCTCAAGTCCGACCAGGCCGACCTTGAGGTAGCCGGCTGCCCGCAGGGCATCCATCACGCTCATCAGGTCGCCGTAGTCCACGCCCTTGTCAGCCTGGAAGAAGATCGTCGTGTCTTTCTTGCCTTGGGTCTTGGCGTCGAGCACGGGGCCCAGGGTTTCAGCTTTGACTTCTTCTTCGCCCAGGAACAGGCGTTGGTCCGCCTTGACGCTGAGGAAGATCGGTTTCTCTGGCCGTGGCGCAGGTTTGGCGCTGGACGCGGGTAGGTCGACCTTGATGTCCACGGTCGCCAACGGTGCCGCCACCATGAAGATGATTAGCAGCACTAGCATCACGTCGATAAACGGCGTGACGTTGATTTCGTGGTTCTCGACGAGTTCGTCGTCGCCTTGATTCAAATGCAGGCCCATGGCCGATTACCCCACTTTCACCATGTGCGGTTGCGAGCTGCGCTCGGTAGGCAGGTGATCGAGGTCGCGGCTGACCAGCAGCAGGACTTCTGCCGACGCGTCCGATACCTGGGCCTTGTAGCCGGCAATCGAACGGGCGAAGACGTTGTAGATCACCACCGCAGGAATCGCGGCAACCAGGCCCAGGGCGGTCGCCAGCAGGGCTTCGGCGATGCCAGGGGCAACGACGGCAAGGTTGGTGGTCTGGGTTTTGGCGATGCCGATGAAGCTGTTCATGATGCCCCACACGGTACCGAACAAGCCGACGAACGGCGCGGTGGAACCGATGGTCGCCAGCACGCCGGTGCCGCTGCTCATGTTACGACCGCAGGCTGCCACCAGGCGCTCCAGGCGGAAGGCCACACGTTCCTTGATGCCTTCTTTTTCGCGGGTGTTGGCCGACAGGCGCATTTCTTCCAGCGCGTCGTGCACCAGAGTGTTGGCAAGGGTGCCCTTCTTGGTCGCGCTTTCGCTGGCTTCCTTGAGGGTGGTAGCCTTTTTCAGGTGGACGATTTCAGTGCGCAGACGACGTTTGGCGCCCAGCAGCTCGAAGCCTTTGGCGATCCAGATGGTCCAGGTGATGATCGAGGCGATGGCCAGGCCGATCATCACGGTTTTCACCACCACGTCAGCGTTCTGGTACATGCCCCACGGCGACAGGTCATGGGCCATGCCCAGGGTGTTGTCTTCTTCCAACACCACACCGGTGTCTTCGGCGGAGGCTGGGTCAGCCGCCAGGGCCGGGTCGGTGGCGGCCGGCGCAGCCACTGGAGCTGCCGGTGCCGCGGCATTTTGCTCGGCGGCAGCCGGGGTGGTGGGTGCGGTGGCGTCAGCGAAGGCGGCGGTCGGTGCCAGCAGTACGCTGAACAGCAGCGCAGCAATCGCGCGCCAGGCGCGGGATGGGCTGTGAAGCTTGGTTGGCGAAGCGGGGGTTGTATTACGTGTCATGCTGGCCGGACCTGAGAGAAAAAATGAGTGATCGTCCTTCCAGACCCAAGGGGTCGAGGACAAATGGGCGGTTATTATTGCAAGTAATTCTTGTTAACAGAAGTAATACAGTTACTTTATTTGCCCTTTTTCTGGCCGTCGGTCACTCGCGAGGGCTAACCTAGACCTTTCAGTACGGAGTTTTGTGATGTCTGCGCCTTCTGTTGTGATTGCCGGCTGTGGCGATGTAGGGAGCCGGCTGGCCAGCCAGTTGCTCGCCTCGGAATGGGAGGTTCATGGCCTGCGCCGCGATATTTCGCGGCTGCCCGACGGGGTGGTCGGTATTGCCGGTAACCTGTTCAACAAGGATTGCCCTGACACCTGGCCGATCGGCGGGGTGGATTACTTGGTGTACTGCGCTGCTGCGACGGACCACGACGAGGCTGGCTATCGCGCTGCTTATGTTGAAGGGTTGAAACATGTGCTGGAGTGGCTGGGCGACTACGGGCAGGAGCCTAAGCACCTGCTGTTTGTATCCAGCAGCAGCGTTTACGGGCAGCAGAATGGCGAGTGGGTCGACGAAACGTCGGAGACTCAGGCGAAGGGATATTCCGGGCAAGTAATGTTGGAGGCTGAGCAAGTTGCGCTCGACAGTGGCATCCCCGCCAGCATTGTGCGTCTGACTGGTATCTATGGACCGGGCCGCGAATGGCTGTTGACTCAGGTTCGCCAAGGCTACCGCGTGGCAATCGACCCACCTTTATATGGCAACCGCATTCACGCAGATGACGCAGCGGGTTTGCTGGCGTTTTTGTTGCATCATGTGGAAAAAGGCGGCTCGCTGGAGAAGGTCTACATCGGCGTCGACGATGCGCCTGCGCCGCTGGCCGAGGTGGTGGATTGGTTGCGTGAGTATCTGGGTGTGACCGAATGGGCTGATGACGCGAGTGTGCGGCGTGCTGGCAGCAAGCAATGCAGCAATGCCCGAGCCAAGGCGTTGGGTTGGGTGCCGACGTACCCGACTTACCGCGAGGGCTACGCGGCGATCCTCGAAGGCCAGCGTTAAATGAAAAAGGAGCCCAAGGGCTCCTTTTTTATCATTGTTTTTCCAGCAACCACTGGCGAGGCCCTGGCGTAAACGAAGGCACCTCATCCGCCTGTGCGGTATTGATCGCCTGGAAGATCTCCAGCTGCTTGCCTTTGCGCACAAAGATCCACGGGTTGCCCTGGCCGTTCAACTGCAGCCAGATACTGTCGTAGCCACCGCTCATGGACGCGCAATCGCCCGCCAGGCACAGCGAGTACTGATCGACATTCGGCAGGCCGGCGACCTTGCCGTTGGCCTGGAATTGCACGATGGCGCCGCTTCCGAAGCCGTCGAGGATCTTCCAGTCACCCCCCATATAAGCGGCGTACAGCGCACGCTCGAAGTTTGCGCCCAGTGGCGCGCCTTCCGGTGCGGGCTCTTTGGGGCGGGCGAACAGCTGTTCAGGCTCGTTGTCGTTGGCCACTTGCAGCAGCTGTTTGCCTTTGCGCTTGAGTTCGGTGGCGGAGCTGCCGTAGAAATCCACACTCCACGCGCCGGACTTTTCACCCAGCAATTTGCCTTCCGCTACTTCAAAACCGTTGTAGTAGCGTGCCTGCGAGGCCTTGGTATTGACCTCCCATTCGAGGTTCGGGCCAAAGCTCTGCAGGGCTTCACGCAAAGGGCCGCCTTTGGCTGCCGCATCGATGGCGACCTGGTTGATCCAGGTGCCGCTCACATCCCGGTCGGCAGGGTTGCTGGCGCAGCCGCCGAGCAACAGGGCGAGCAGTGATGAGGCTACAAGCGCTTTGCGCATCATGAAATCCTTTTAAAACGAAGTCGGCGCAGCCTATGGGGGCTGCGCCGGGTGTTTTACTCGATGACCAGAATCGCGTCCATCTCAACCTGTGCACCCTTTGGCAGGGCGGCAACGCCGATGGCGGCGCGGGCTGGGTAAGGCTGTTCGAAGTACTTGCCCATGATCTCGTTGACCTTGGCGAAGTGGCTCAGGTCGGTGAGGAAGATGTTCAGCTTGACGATGTCTTTGAACGAACCGCCGGCAGCCTCGGCCACCGACTTGAGGTTTTCGAAGACCTGCACGGTCTGTGCTTCGAAGCCTTCAACCAGTTCCATGGTCTTTGGGTCCAGTGGAATCTGGCCGGACATGTAGACGGTGTTGCCTGCCTTGATCGCCTGGGAGTAAGTGCCGATGGCGGCCGGGGCTTTATCGCTGGTGATAACAGTCTTGGTCATGAATGACTCCTTGTAATGTGGCTTAGGCGCGCATGCGAGTGATGCGGATCACACCCGTCAAGGCACGCAGTTTCTTGATCACGCGGGCCAGGTGCACGCGGTCGTGAACGCTGACCACCAACTGGACCACGCTGATGCGACCATCGCGTTCGTCCATGCTGATCTTCTCGATATTGCCGTCCGCTGCGTTGACGCTGCTGGCGAGCAGGGCGATCAGGCCGCGCTGGTGTTCCAGCTCCACCCGCAGCTCGACGTTGAATTCGCCGGTGACATCCTTGGCCCACGAGAGCTGGATGCATTTTTCCGGGTTGTGGCGGATTTCGGTGATGTTGCGGCAGTTGTCCAGGTGCACCACCATGCCTTTGCCCGCCGACAAATGGCCGACAATCGGGTCGCCCGGGATCGGCGTGCAGCACTTGGCATAGCTGAGTACCAGGCCCTCAGTGCCACGAATCGCCAGCGGACCTTCGGGGCTTGGCAATTGTTCGCCTTCGCCGAGCAGGCGGCGGGCGACCACGTAGGCCATGCGGTTGCCCAGGCCGATATCTTCCAGCAGGTCTTCGATGGTTTCCTGGCGATACTCGTGGAGCATCGCTTGCACGCGCTCTGTAGGAATCTTGTCCAGGGCGCTGTCGAAACCGTTGAGTACCTTGTTCAGCAGGCGTTCGCCCAGGCTGATGGACTCGGAGCGGCGCTGCAGTTTCAAGGCGTGACGGATGTGCGTGCGCGCCTTGCCGGTGACCACAAAGTTGAGCCATGCCGGATTCGGGCGTGCGCCCGGTGCGCTGACGATCTCGACCGTGGAACCACTTTGCAGCGGCTCTGACAGCGGTGCGAGACGACGATTGATCCGACAGGCGATGCAGCTGTTGCCCACATCGGTGTGCACGGCGTAGGCGAAGTCGACCGCCGTGGAGCCTTTGGGCAGCTCCATGATCCGGCCTTTGGGCGTGAACACATAGACCTCGTCCGGAAACAGGTCGATCTTCACGCTTTCGATAAATTCGAGGGAGTTGCCGGCACGTTGCTGCATTTCCAGCACGCCCTTGACCCATTGGCGGGCGCGGGCATGGGTGCCTTTTGGCTGCTCGTCGCCGCTGGATTTGTACAGCCAATGGGCGGCGATGCCGTTATTGGCCATCTCTTCCATTTCGCGGGTGCGGATCTGGATCTCGATCGGCACCCCGTGCATACCAAACAGCGTGGTATGCAGCGACTGGTAGCCGTTCGCCTTGGGAATCGCGATGTAATCCTTGAAGCGCCCCGGCAGCGGTTTGTACAAATTATGTACAGCGCCCAGCACGCGGTAGCAGGTGTCGACCTTGTCGACGATGATCCGGAACGCATACACGTCCATGATCTCGTTGAAGGCCCGACGCTTGCCGCGCATCTTCTTGTAGATGCCGTAGATGTGTTTCTGCCGGCCGCTGACCTCGCCTTCGATCTCGTCGATCGCCAGGCAATGGCTCAGGGACTCTTCGATCTTGTTGACGATTTCCTTGCGGTTGCCCCGGGCGCGCTTGACCGCCTGGTAGATGCGCGCCGAACGCATCGGGTGCATGGCTTTGAAACCGAGGTCTTCGAATTCGATACGAATGGCGTGCATGCCCAGCCGGTTGGCGATGGGCGCGTAGATTTCCAGGGTTTCCTTGGCGATGCGCCGGCGTTTTTCGCCGGACAGCACTTCCAGCGTGCGCATGTTGTGCAGCCGGTCGGCCAGCTTGACCAGAATCACCCGGATATCGCGGGCCATGGCCATGGCCATCTTCTGGAAGTTTTCCGCCTGGGCTTCGGCCTTGGTCTCGAAGTTCATCTGGGTCAGTTTGCTGACCCCGTCGACCAGTTCGGCCACGGTTTCGCCAAATTGTGCGCTGAGCGCTTCCTTGGCGATGCCGGTGTCTTCGATCACGTCATGCAGCATCGCGGCCATCAGGCTCTGATGGTCCATGTGCATGTCGGCAAGAATGTTTGCCACCGCAAGAGGATGGGTGACATACGCCTCGCCGCTACGGCGGCGTTGGCCGTCGTGGGCTTGTTCGGCGTAGAAATACGCTCGGCGGACCAGGTTGACCTGGTCTGGGCCGAGGTAGGCCGATAAGCGATCGGCGAGGGCGTCTATGCTCGGCAAAGTGTGAACTCCTGCCGTTGGCTGTGACCCCGCGCCGTGCTACGTCGACCAGGCATAGGCTTAGACGGCCTCGTTGGACTCGTCCTCGAACGCTGCAAACAGCGGTTCGTCTTCAACGATTTCAGCGTTGGCGATGAACTCGTAGCTCATCAGGCCTTCAGCGATTTCACGCAGGGCTACAACGGTAGGCTTGTCGTTTTCCCACTGGACCAGGGGCTCTTTGCCGCCAGTGGCCAGTTGACGGGCACGCTTGGTAGAGAGCATGACCAGCTCAAAGCGGTTATCCACGTGTTCTAGGCAGTCTTCAACGGTTACGCGGGCCATGGTATTCCTCGGAGCGAATGCAAGATGCGCGCTGCCCGGTTGGGCGAGCGGACTAAACAGTTTAAAAAATCACCAGCGTTTAGGGAAGCGCTGATTTTTCGCAGGCCCTCGCAAAACCGCTACAAGTGCCAATGTAAAGCCCTTGCAGCGGTTTTGGGAAGAGCCAATCAACCGAGCAGTTCGGCCAGTAATTTGCCGAAACGCTGTTGCTGGCGCTTTTGCTGGAGCTGATTGGTGCGGAAAATCGCCTTCAAATCGTCCAGTGCGTGGGCAAAATCGTCGTTGATGATCAGGTAGTCGTAGTCGACGTAGTGGCTCATTTCGCTGACGGCTTCACGCATACGACCTTCGATGATCTCGTCACTGTCCTGGCCACGGTTGGTCAGGCGTTGGTGCAAGGCTTCCAGCGAAGGCGGCAGGATGAAGATCGAGCGCGCCTGGGGCATCAGCTTGCGCACTTGCTCGGCGCCCTGCCAGTCGATTTCCAGGATCAGGTCGTGGCCTTCATCCAGAGTCTGCTGCAGGTGGCTTTGCGAGGTGCCGTAGAGGTTGCCGAACACTTCGGCACGCTCCAGGAAGTCGCCGTGTTCGATCATCTTGACGAACTCGGTGCGCTCGACGAAGTGATAGTGCACGCCGTTTACCTCACCCGGACGCATGGCGCGGGTGGTGTGGGAAACCGAAATGCGGATCTGCTCGTCAGCGTCGGTCAGGGCCTTGACCAGACTGCTCTTGCCCGCGCCCGAAGGGGCGGAAATGATGTACAGGGTGCCGGTGCTGTGGGTCATGGAGGTTGCCTTACTCAATATTCTGTACTTGTTCGCGCATCTGCTCGATCAACACTTTGAGGTTGACCGCCGCCGTGGTGCTGCGCGGGTCGAACGCCTTGGAGCCCAGTGTATTGGCTTCGCGGTTGAGTTCCTGCATCAGGAAGTCCAGGCGCCGACCGGCGGCACCGCCGGACTTGAGCACGCGGCGCACTTCGCGGATGTGGGTGCTCAGGCGATCGAGCTCTTCGGCAACGTCGCTCTTCTGCGCCAACAGGACCATTTCCTGCTCCAGGCGCGTGGGGTCGAGGTCGGCCTTCATGTCGGTGAAGCGGTCGAGCACCTTCTGGCGCTGGCTGGCGAGCATCTGCGGCACCAGTTCACGCAGGGTGACAACGTCTGCTTCAATGGCGGTCAGGCGCTCGCTGATCAAGCGCGCCAGCTCGGCGCCTTCGCGCTCGCGGCCGGCTTTCAGCTCCTTGAGGCCTTGGTTGAACAGGGCGAGCGCTTCGGCGTTAAGGGCTTGCGGGTCGGTGGCGTCGGCCACCAGTACACCGGGCCAGGCCAGCACTTCCAGCGGGTTGAGCGCGGCCGGCTGCTTGATCAGGCCGGCGATGGTTTCGGCTGCGGCGACCAGTTGCGCGGCGCGGTCGCGGTCAATCTGCAAGGCCTTGCCGGTGGTTTCTTCGGTAAAACGTAGGGTGCATTCCAGCTTGCCGCGGGAAATACCCTGGCGCAGTGCTTCACGCACGGCGCCTTCGAGATCGCGGAACGACTCCGGCAGGCGCAGGTGCGGCTCCAGGTAACGGCTGTTGACCGAGCGCAGTTCCCAGCTCAGGGTGCCTTGGACGCCGGCTTTTTCGACGCGGGCGAAGGCGGTCATGCTGTGCACCATGGAGGTACCTCGCGTTGCAGCCCGCAAACACGGGCTGATGATTAAGAAGGCGCAGGATTGTAGCGCAGTGGGGCGGACACGCCCAAACCCGAGCATTCGTAACCGAATTTTTTAGCAGTGCCCCGAAACGGCTCGCGGCTCTATAATGCTCGGCAGTTTTTCGTCCTCAGTACAGGTGTCTCCCTATGAAACGTCCAAGTGGTCGCGCTGCCGATCAGCTCCGCTCGATCCGCATCACCCGCAACTACACCAAACACGCCGAGGGTTCTGTACTGGTCGAGTTTGGCGATACCAAGGTCATCTGCACCGTCAGCGTCGAAAACGGCGTGCCGCGTTTCCTCAAAGGCCAGGGCCAGGGTTGGTTGACCGCAGAGTACGGCATGCTGCCGCGCGCCACCGGTGAGCGTAACCAGCGTGAAGCCAGCCGTGGCAAGCAGGGCGGCCGTACACTGGAAATCCAGCGTCTTATCGGCCGCTCCCTGCGCGCAGCCCTGGACATGTCCAAGCTGGGCGACGTGACCCTGTATGTCGACTGCGACGTGATCCAGGCCGACGGCGGCACCCGCACTGCGTCCATCACCGGCGCCATGGTGGCCCTGGTTGACGCGCTGAAAGTGATCAAGAAACGTGGCGGCCTGAAAGGCGGTGACCCGCTCAAGCAGATGATTGCTGCGGTATCGGTAGGCATGTACCAGGGCGAGCCAGTGCTGGACCTGGACTACCTGGAAGACTCGGCTGCCGAGACCGACCTGAACGTGGTCATGACCAGCACCGGTGGTTTCATCGAAGTGCAGGGCACCGCCGAAGGCGCGCCCTTCCAGCCGGCCGAGCTGAACGCCATGCTGGCCCTGGCCCAGAAAGGCATGACCGAAATCTTCGAACTGCAGAACGCCGCCCTGGCTGACTGAGCCCGTTTCAAGGAGAAACGCCATGAATGACAACAACCAAATGCCGGTGCCTACGCCTTCCTACGAAGTGCGCCAGGGGGCAATGTTGTGCCATCTCGCGGCGTTTCTGGGCTTCGTGTTCCCCTTCGGTAGCGTCGTGGGGCCGCTGATCCTGTGGCAGATGAAGAAAGAAGTGGACCCGTTCATTGATGATCAGGGCAAGGAAGCGCTGAACTTCCAGATCACCGTGGCCATCGCCTGGATAGCTTGCATCGTGCTGGCTTTTGCAGTGATTGGCTTTTTCCTGATGGTTGCCCTGGCGATCGCCACGGTGGTGCTGACTATCATTGGCAGCATCAAGGCCAACAAGGGGATTGTGTATCGCTACCCCTTGACCTGGCGCCTGATCAAATAATGAACGCCCACAAAAAAACCGACAGCGATGTCGGTTTTTTTGTGCCTGGAAAAAGACCTTAGATGGTCAGTGTCCAGTCGTAGTCCACGATCAGCGGCGCGTGCTGCGAGAAGCGTGGCTGGCGCGGCAGGCGGGCGCTGCGCACGAACCGGCGCAGACCTGGGGTGAGCAACTGGTAGTCGAAACGCCAGCCCAGGTTAAGCATCTCAGCCTGTTCGTTGTCCGGCCACCAGCTGTACTGGTCGCCTTCGCGGCTGACTTCGCGCAGGGCATCCACATAGCCCATGTTGCCGACAATCTCGTCCATCCAGGCACGTTCCGGCGCCAGGAAACCCGGGGATTGCTGGCTGTCGCGCCAGTTCTTGATATCCAGCTTCTGTTGCGCCACGTACAGCGAGCCACAATAAATGTACTCGCGACGTTTGCGTCGCTGTTTATCCAGGTAACGGGCGAAATCGTCCATTAGCTTGAACTTCTGGTTCAAGTCTTCATCGCCGTTCTGCCCCGAAGGGAGCAGCAAGGTCGCGATGCTGACCTTATCGAAATCGGCTTGCAGGTAGCGCCCGTAGCGGTCGGCTGTCTCGAAGCCGAGGCCGCTGATGACCGCCTTGGGTTGCAACCGCGAATACAAAGCCACGCCACCTTGGGTGGGCACTTCGGCATCGCAGGCATAAAGGAAGTAGCCATCCAGTTGGAAGGCTGGGTCGTCCAGTTCAAAGGCGGAGGCGCGGGTATCCTGCAGGCAGATGACGTCGGCATTCTGGGCTTGCAGCCAACTGAGCAAACCACGCTCGACTGCAGCCTGAATACCATTAACGTTCACACTGATGATCCGCATAAATGGCCCCAAAAATCGCGTGCGTGTATGATACACGCCGTCCACCTAATTAGCTAAATCCGTGGTATCTGAGGCTTTTTTCATGCAGGCGTATCAACGCGATTTCATTCGTTTTGCCATCGATCGCGGCGTTTTGCGCTTCGGTGAGTTCACTTTGAAGTCCGGGCGCACCAGCCCGTACTTCTTCAATGCAGGCTTGTTCAACTCGGGTTCGGCCCTGGCCCAGCTGGGTCGTTTCTACGCGGCAGCCATCGTTGAAAGCGGTATTTCCTTCGACGTGCTGTTCGGCCCAGCCTACAAGGGTATCCCCCTGGCGGCGGCAACGGCCGTGGCTTTGGCTGAGCATCACGGGCAGGACCTGCCATGGTGTTTCAACCGCAAAGAGGCCAAGGCCCACGGCGAAGGCGGTAGCCTGGTCGGGGCTCCACTCAAGGGCGACGTGCTGATCATCGACGACGTGATCACCGCCGGTACTGCGATCCGCGAAGTCATGCAGATCATCGCCTCCCAGGATGGCGCCAAGGCTGCCGGCGTGCTGATCGCGCTGAACCGCCAGGAACGTGGCAACGGTGAATTGTCGGCCATCCAGGAAGTGGAGCGCGATTTCGGCATTCCGGTGGTGAGCATTGTGTCGTTGAACCAAGTGTTGCAGTTCCTGGAAGACGACCCGCAGCTTAAACAGCATCTACCCGCCGTGCGGGCGTATCGCGAGCAGTTCGGCGTCTAAGTAAAAGGCCCTGTGAAAACAGGGCCTTTTTTTTGGAATAAGGGTCAGGGTTGCTATGGCCCTCATGAGCGTTGAAACACGGCAGCCCGACTGGCGGTTAACCCAATTTCCGCCATTTATCGATCAGTCGCACGACGAGCCAGGCATTGAACAGCGCAAACACCAGCAATGCCAGGGCCACTAGCACGTACAGCGTGCGATCCACGTCGAAGTTCCATAGGTCCAGTGTGCTGCTGTTCATGACACGGACCGCAGTGGGCAGGTTTACGTAAAACAGCGCCATGAAAGTACTGGTCATGGGCAGTGCGCAGGCAAGCAAAATATTGATGACTTTCGTCCTGCTACGTTTCCTGGCCTGCGCGCCTGATTGGTTCTCATCCATCGCTAATGCATCATGTACCTTGGGCCACGCCCAGTTGAACATGAAGGTGGTCAGGGTCAGCAGCAGGCCGCTGACCGCGACGATGTCACCCAACGGCATTCAGGCCCAGCGTCTGGCATAACAGTGCTTTGGCGATGCGTTATAGCGCGCTTGCAATTTCGCTGTCGGAAATTTTTAGGGTTTTTTTGACCGGCTCCCACCGTTATTGGGAAGGCTGGTTCGGGTACGGATCTTCGACAGCGTCACCCTGGCCGGTGAGGATATTCCAGCCTTTCAGGAGGTGCGGGCTTGCTTTGAAATTTGGGCAGGGTGGAAGGGAAGTCTTCGACTGATTGCTATAGTGGCGTCCGCAGTCGGCACACTCATAGGTGCCTGCCGATACGTCGCTGCCGTAGGGGGTGTAGGTTTTTTGCATGGGGAAGATCTCCTGTGGATTTAAGGAAGATCCTAAGCAGATGTATGCCGGCAAGATGTCGGATGCTTCGATCATTGCGGTAGGGCATTTCCCTCTCGCATAAAAAAGACCGCAAATTTCGTCGATTCTTTCGGAGGTTTCGTACATAGGTACGTGTCGCCGAAAGAACCGTCGAAAACTACGGTCTATTCAAGACTTTTACATCATGGACGCTTGCGGTTGCTGATCAGCGTACCCACACCGGTATCGGTGAAGATTTCCAGCAGGATCGCGTTCGGCACGCGACCATCCAGGATCAGTGAGCTGCCCACGCCGCCTTGCACCGCTTCCAGCGCGCAACGGATCTTCGGCAGCATGCCACCGTAGATGGTGCCGTCAGCGATCAACTCGTCCACTTGTTGCGTGGTCAAGCCAGTCAGCACTTTGCCTTCCTTGTCCATCAAGCCGGCGATGTTGGTCAACAGCATCAGCTTTTCAGCCTTCAATGCTTCGGCCACCTTGCCGGCCACCAGGTCGGCGTTGATGTTGTAGGACTCACCGTTGGCACCCACGCCGATGGGCGCGATCACCGGGATGAAGTCACCTTTGACCAGCAGGTTCAGCAGGTCGGTGTTGATGCCGATCACTTCACCCACCTGGCCGATGTCGATGATTTCCGGCTGGGTCATTTCCGGCGTCTGACGGGTCACGGTCAGTTTTTTCGCGCGGATCAGCTCCGCGTCCTTGCCAGTCAGGCCAATGGCGCTGCCGCCGTGACGGTTGATCAGGTTGACGATGTCTTTGTTGACCTGGCCGCCGAGGACCATCTCCACCACGTCCATGGTCTGCGCGTCAGTGACACGCATGCCATCGATGAAGTGACTCTCGATCGACAAGCGCTTGAGCAGGTCGCCGATTTGCGGGCCGCCGCCGTGCACTACCACCGGGTTGATCCCCACGGCTTTCATCAACACGATGTCGCGGGCAAAGCCGGTTTTCAGCTCTTCGCTTTCCATGGCATTGCCGCCGTACTTGATCACCAGCGTCTTGCCGACATAGCGTCGAATGTAAGGCAACGCTTCGGACAGGACCTTGGCAGTGTTGGCAGCGGCTTCGCGTTCGAGGGTCATTCAGGGCTCCGGTAAAAAATCAGAACGGTAATTGGAGATCAGGGGCAACACGTTTCAACTGGGCGTGGAACACGTCCTTGATGCGCTGCAACTCAGCCTCGGTATCCGCCTCGAAACGCAGGACCAGCACCGGCGTGGTGTTGGACGCGCGAACCAGGCCCCAGCCTTTGGCGTAATCGACTCGCACACCATCAATGGTGGTCAGGTTGGCACCTTCGCCCCATTGCGCATCGTGCAGTGCGTCAATGATGCTGAATTTGCTCTCCTCGGTCACATGGATATTGATCTCTGGCGTAGAAATATCGTTCGGGAAGGTCTGGAATAGCTCTTCGGCGGTGGATTTTTCCTTGCTGAGGATCTCCAGCAGGCGCGCAGCGCTGTAAATACCGTCGTCAAAGCCGAACCAGCGCTCCTTGAAGAACACGTGGCCGCTCATTTCGCCGGCCAACAGCGCGCCGGTTTCCTTCATTTTCTTTTTGATCAACGAGTGGCCGGTCTTCCACATTAGCGGGCGACCGCCATATTCCTTGATCAGCGGGGTGAGGCGGCGGGTGCACTTCACGTCGAAGATGATCTCGGCGTTGGCATTGCGCGCCACCACGTCACGGGCAAACAGCATCAACAGGCGATCCGGGAACACGATTTCTCCGGTCTCGGTCACCACACCCACGCGGTCGCCGTCGCCGTCGAAGGCCAGGCCCACATCCGCCCCGGTTTCCTTGACCTTGGCGATCAGGTCCACCAGGTTTTCAGGCTTGCCCGGGTCCGGATGGTGGTTGGGGAAGTTGCCGTCGACCTCGCAGAACAACGGAATCACTTCGCAGTTCAAGGCTTCGAGCAACTGCGGGGCGATCACGCCGGCCGCGCCGTTACCGCAGTCCACCACCACTTTGAGGCGGCGTGCGAGTTTGACGTCACGGGTGATTTCATCAGAGTAGCGTTGCAGGATGTCGACTTTGGTGATGGTGCCCTTGCCGCTGGTCAGATCGTTGTTTTTCAGGCGGTCGTGCAGGGCCTGGATCTGTTCGTTGGCCAGGGTGTCGCCAGCGATGACGATCTTGAAACCGTTGTAGTCCGACGGGTTGTGGCTACCGGTGAGCATCACCCCGGACTTGCCGGCCAGTACGTTGGCGGCGTAGTACAGCGCGGGCGTTGGCACCAGGCCCACGTCGCTGACATGGCAACCACTGTCGGCCAGGCCCTGGATCAGTTGTTCCACCAGCTCCGGGCCTGACAGGCGACCGTCACGGCCGACCGAAACGTTGGGTTCATCCTGGGCCAGGCTCTGGGAGCCGATGGCGCGGCCAATCCAGTAGGCGGTTTCGGCCGTCAGGGTCTTGGGCACTACGCCACGGATGTCATAGGCGCGAAAGATACTGTCGGGGAATGCTGGGGCTACGCGGGCTGCGGTACTCATCGCGGGGGGAAACTCCATCTGAAGGGGGCAAGGCTGGCCTTAATGTGGCTGGCCGGCAGGCTCAAACTGAAGGGTATGACGGTGTTTTTGGCAGAGAGTTCGTGGTGCAAAAATGCCATCGGAGCGCTGGCTCCGTGTTTATGTCTGCGTAATGCTTTGATTTCTATGGGGAAATCTCGCTGATAAAATCCGCGCATTCTTCGTCCTGAAAAGCCTTGCGGTGGCGTCGGGCCGGGCAACAGCGCCCGGCCAGAATTAGCTTAGTCAGTGACTGCCGGAATGCCCAAAACCGCCTGCGCCGCGTTGGGTTTCATCAAACTCCTGTACCAGTTCGAAGTGCGCCTGCACCACCGGCACCAGTACCAACTGGGCAATGCGTTCGCCGACAGCGATGTTGAACGCGGTCTGGCCACGGTTCCAGCATGACACCATCAGTTCGCCCTGGTAGTCCGAATCGATCAGGCCGACCAGGTTGCCCAACACGATGCCGTGTTTATGGCCCAGGCCAGAGCGCGGCAGGATCAGCGCTGCCAGGCCAGGATCGCCTACGTAGATCGACAAGCCGGTCGGAATCAGAATGGTCTGGCCCGGCTCAAGGACAGTGTCTTCCTTGAGCATGGCGCGCAGGTCGAGGCCGGCGGAGCCTGGGGTGGCGTAGGCCGGCAGTGGGAATTCGTTGCCGATGCGTGGGTCGAGGATCTTGGCTTGCAAAGCGTGCATGGAAATTAAACCTGGTTCAGCCGTTGGGCGATAAAAGAGATCAGTTGGCGGGCAATCTTGCCCTTGCTGGTCTGGGCGAAAAGGGTGGCATGCAGGTCGCGGTCGATCACGCTGCAGGCATTTTCCTCGCTGTTGAAGCCGATGCTCGGGTTGGCGACATCATTAGCAACGATCAGGTCGAGGTTTTTGTCTTTCAATTTGCGTGCGGCGTAGTCCAGCAGGTGCTCGGTCTCGGCGGCAAAGCCGACACTGAACGGACGGTCTGCGCGGGTGGCAATGGTGGCCAGGATGTCTGGGTTGCGCACCATTTGCAGGAGCAGGCCGTCGCCGCTTGTAGGGTCTTTCTTGAGCTTTTGCGGGGCGACCACTTCCGGGCGGTAGTCTGCAACTGCTGCCGAGGCGATGAACAGGTCGCACGGAATGGCCGCCTCACAGGCCGCCAGCATGTCGCGGGCGCTGACTACGTCGATTCGTGTGACCCGATCCGGGGTCGGCAAATGCACCGGGCCGGTGATCAGGGTGACGCGCGCGCCTGCCTCGACCGCCGCTTCAGCCAAAGCGAAGCCCATTTTTCCTGAGCTATGGTTGGTGATGTAGCGCACCGGGTCGATGTTTTCCTGGGTCGGGCCAGCGGTGATCAGCACATGCTTGCCGGTCAGGGCCAGGTGCTGGAAGCACTCGGCCGCACACAGCGCCAGGTCGGTGGCTTCGAGCATGCGGCCCATGCCGACGTCGCCGCAGGCCTGGCTGCCGGACGCCGGGCCGAACACCTTGAGGCCACGGCTTTGCAGGAGTTGGGTGTTGGCCTGGGTGGCTGGGTCGCGCCACATGGCTTGGTTCATGGCCGGGGCGATGGCGACGGTGGCGTCTGTGGCCAGTACGAGGGTGGTCAGCAGGTCATCGGCGATGCCTTGGGCCAGGCGGGCGATCAGGTCGGCGGTGGCCGGGGCGATCAGCACCAGGTCGGCCCATTTGGCCAGCTCGATATGGCCCATGGCGGCTTCGGCTGCCGGGTCCAGCAGGTCCAGGTGAACCGGGTGGCCGGACAGCGCTTGCATGGTCAGTGGGGTGATGAACTCACTGCCACCGCGGGTCATGACCACGCGCACTTCGGCGCCTTGGTCCAGGAGCCTGCGAACCAGTTCTGCGCTCTTGTAGGCGGCAATGCCGCCGCCAACGCCGAGAACGATGCGTTTCCGATACAGACGCTGCATTGGTTTGCCTTTCCAGTTCAGTGATGCCAGTTCAGTGACGCCTGCGATGCCCCCTCCCCAGGGGAAATCGCCTGCAAAAAAGAGGGCCTACGATAACACAGCGTCCGCTAGGCAACAGCGGCGCACATGCCACGGCGCGTATGGAGAGGGAGGTGAGATGAGTATTCGTGATTGGCCGGTGGCGGAGCGGCCCCGGGAAAAGCTTTTGGAAGGGGGCGCGGCGAGCCTGTCGGATGCGGAGTTGCTGGCGATCTTCCTGCGTACCGGGGTTTCCGGTCGGAGCGCGGTGGACCTGGCGCGCCATCTGTTGGCGCAATTTGGCGGCTTGCGCCCCTTGCTGGAGGCCAGCCAGGCGCTGTTCAGCCAGCAATTGGGGCTGGGACCGGCGAAGTTTGCCCAGTTGCAGGCGGTGCTGGAAATGGCCCGGCGCCACATGGCCGAACGCTTGCGCCAGGACTCGGTGCTGGAAAGCCCTGTGGCCGTGCGGGATTACCTCAAGGCGTTGTTGCGGCACGAGCCTCATGAGACCTTCGGTTGCCTGTTTCTCGACTCAAAACACCGGGTACTGGGTTTCGAGGCGTTGTCCCAGGGCACCATCGATGCGGCGATGGTCTATCCCCGGCAAGTGGTCAAGCGCGCCCTGGCGTACAACGCGGCGGCGTTGATCCTGTGCCACAACCATCCTTCCGGCAGCCTTGAGCCGAGTGCGGCTGATCGAAAATTGACCAAGTTGCTGCAAAAAGCCTTGGAAGTGGTGGATGTGCGGGTGCTGGATCACATCATCGTGGGGGATGGCGACCCGTTGTCGATGGCGGAGTATGGGTGGATGTAGGAGCCGACTTGCCGGCGATCAGGTCCGCAAGATCGCGATGGACTTCGCTGACGCCATCGCTGGCAAACCAGCTCCTACAAGGGTTAATTGACGCTGACTTTGGAGAAGTCCTGGCGCCCGAATGGGCTCACCTGGTAGCCCTCGACGTTCTTGCGGGCCAGGGCAAACGCGGTCGGGTGCGCGAGCGGCAACCACAGCGCCTGTTGCTGGATCTGCGCCTGGGCCTGCTGGTAGAGCTTGGTGCGTACGCCTTGCTCGCTGGTGGTCTTGCCAGCGCTGATCAGCTTGTCCAGCGCGGGGTCGCAATAGCGGGCGAAGTTGGTGCCGGATTTCACCGCTGCGCAGGAGAACTGCGGGGTCAGGAAGTTATCCGGGTCGCCGTTGTCGCCGGCCCAGCCCATGAACAGCAGGTCGTGTTCGCCGGCCTTGGCGCGGCGGATCAGCTCGCCCCATTCGATCACGCGGATCTCGGCCTGGATGCCGACCTTGGCCAGGTCAGCCTGTAACAGCTGTGCACCAAGGTTCGGGTTAGGGTTCAGCAGGCTGCCGGTGGGGCGTGTCCAGATAGTGGTCTTGAAACCATCCTTGAGCCCGGCGCGATCCAGCAGTGCCTTGGCCTTGGTGAGGTCCTGTGGATAACCCGGCAGCTCCTTGGCGTAACTCCACGTGTTGGGCGGGAAAGGTCCGTTGGCGGCTTCGGCGGTACCTTCAAACACGGCCTTGAGGTAGCTGCCTTTGTCGAACGCCAAGTTGATTGCCTGGCGCACTTCGGGCTTGTCCAGAGGCGGGTGCTGGCTGTTGATGGCCACGAAGGCGGTCATGAATGCGGCGGTTTTTTCCACCTTGAGTGCCGGGTCCTTTTCGGCTTCGCCCACATCCAGCGGTTTGGGGGACAGGGCGATCTGGCATTCGTCGCGATGCAATTTTTGCAGGCGCACGTTGGCGTCCGGGGTGATGGCGAAGATCAAGTTATCCACAGACGGTTTGCCGGCGAAGTAGTCCGGGTTGGCCTTGTAGCGCACCACGGCATCTTTCTGGAATCGGCTGAAGATGAACGGCCCGGTGCCGATTGGCTGGCTGTTGAGCTTCTCCGGCGTACCGGCCTTGAGCAGCTTGTCGGCATATTCCGCTGGGTAGATCGAGGCAAAACCCATGCTCAGGGCGGCGAGGAAGGTAGAGTCGGCGTGATCCAGGGTGAAACGCACGGTCAGCGGATCAAGGGCGTCGATTTTCTTGACCAGCGTCGGCAGTTGCAACGATTGCGCATGGGGGAAGCCACTCTGGGCGATCTTGTGCCAGGGGTTGGCCGGGTCGAGCATGCGCTCGAAGCTGAAGCGCACGTCTTCGGCGGTCAGGGTACGGCTAGGGGTGAAGTATTCGGTGCGGTGGAATTTCACATCCGGGTGCAGCTTGAAGGTATAGGTCAGGCCATCCGGCGAGACTTCCCAGCTGTCCGCCAGGCTGGGCACCAGTTTGCCGCTGGCCGCGTCGTAGTCCACCAGGCGGTTCATCAGCACATCGGCCGAGGCGTTGGTGGTGGTCAACGAGTTGTATTGCACCACATCGAACCCTTCGGGGCTGGCCTCGGTGCAGACGCTCAAGTTGCTGGCGGCAGAGGCCAGCGGCGCGATAAAGAGAGGGGCGAGCAATAGCGGTAGGGCAGCGAGGCGCATGTTCGGTTTCCTTTGCAGATCGAAGGCCCATCTGCGAGTGCAGTCTGGAAAAGTCCTACCGTAGTGGTCTGATTGGTAAATGACTAGCCCATTTTTGCCTGTGCTTTTGCCCCAAATGCTGTTTTGATGGCACCTCAGCGCATTTTGCCGAGCACTTAATGGTGCGCGCGGGCGCTGTAAATCATTCTGTGCGACGAGCGGTCGGCTGCGACAGCGGCCCCTCCTGGCAACGGTTCAGGCGTCTGCCGCCAAGATTTACGCCAGTAAAAACACTCGGGCTGTTGTTGCACCTGGGTCTTTCTGGTATAAAGCAGCGCTCTTTTCTAGGGGCCCGGTTCCTTCGCTTGTAGGTGTAGCCGGTAAGACCCTAAAGAAACGCGGCGCCTGGCGCCAAATGACTGAGAGATTAAGCGGCCAACCCATGCCGGGTTGGGCATGTGGTTTTAGAGGGCTGAGGCATGTCGAGAGTCTGTCAAGTTACCGGTAAGGGTCCGGTGACTGGGAATAACATTTCCCACGCAAATAACAAAACCCGTCGTCGTTTCCTGCCGAACCTGCAGCATCACCGCTTCTGGGTTGAAGAAGAGAAACGTTTCGTCCGTCTGCGCGTATCTGCTAAAGGCATGCGCATCATCGACAAGCGTGGCATCACTGTCGTGCTGGCTGAATTGCGCCGCGCTGGCACAATCTAAGGAGCTATATCATGCGTGAATTGATTCGAATGATCTCTAGCGCCGGTACTGGTCACTTCTACACTACCGACAAGAACAAGCGTACTACCCCGGACAAGCTCGAAAAGAAAATGTTCGACCCGCGCGTTCGTAAGCACGTGATCTACAAAGAAGGCAAAATCAAGTAATTGATTTTCCTCCTTGTGAAAAAAAGCCCGTATCTCACGATTCGGGCTTTTTTTTGCCTGCGATTTACCGGTCAGGCTTTCTGTTCGAACACCACGTAGATCTTACGGCACGGCTCCAGCACTTCCCAGGTGCCGCTGAACCCGGCCGGGATCACGAAACGGTCGCCGGCGCGCAGGGTCTTGGCGTTGCCATCGGCATCTCGTAGCACCGACACGCCCTGCACAATCTCGCAGTATTCGTGTTCGGTGTAGCTAACCTTCCAGTGCCCGACTTCACCTTCCCACACGCCCGCGCTCATCTGGCCGCAGGGGCTGTTGTAGTGGTTGTAGATCGTCTGTTCGGGATCGCCCTTGAGGATTTTTTCGGCGGCAGGGCGGTAGCGCTCGGCGGCGGTCTTGGCTTGGCTGAAGTCGACGATGTCCTGGATGCTCATGTGCGTGTCCCGTCTGGCCTGCGGTTGGAGAGCCCAAAGTCTATGTTTATTAAAATGAACATCGCAAGGGCGTTTACTGGCGTTATGTCAAATATATTGAAACATCCCCAGCCGCTGGTTTAGGGTGGCAGCTGCCTTGCGCCGAACCATTGGCTGGCGGGCAAGAATTCTTTGAGGCTGCCGTGGGACATCCCCTGGCCCTTGTATTCAATAAGAGGAGGACACTCGCATGACCACCCTGACCCGTGCCGATTGGGAACAACGCGCCAAGGATCTGAAGATCGAAGGCCGCGCCTACATCAATGGCGAGTACACCGCCGCCGCTTCCGGTGACACCTTCGAATGCATCAGCCCGGTCGACGGCCGCCTGCTGGCCACTGTTGCCAGCTGTGACGTGGCCGACGCCCAGCGCGCCGTTGAAAACGCCCGCGCCACCTTCAATTCCGGTGTGTGGTCGCGCCTGGCGCCGGCCAAACGCAAATCCGCCATGCTGCGTTTCGCAGCCTTGCTCAAGGCCAATGCCGAAGAGCTGGCGCTGCTCGAAACCCTGGACATGGGCAAGCCAATCAGCGACTCCCTGAACATCGACGTACCCGGCGCGGCGAATGCCCTGAGCTGGAGCGGCGAGGCCATCGACAAGATCTACGACGAAGTTGCCGCCACCCCGCATGACCAGTTGGGCCTGGTGACCCGCGAGCCGGTTGGCGTGGTTGGCGCCATCGTGCCGTGGAACTTCCCGCTGATGATGGCCTGCTGGAAGCTCGGCCCGGCGCTGTCCACCGGTAACTCGGTGATCCTCAAGCCGTCCGAAAAATCCCCGCTGACTGCCATTCGCATCGCGGCCCTGGCCGTTGAAGCCGGTATTCCAAAAGGTGTGTTCAACGTGCTGCCAGGTTATGGCCACACGGTCGGCAACGCGCTAGCGCTGCACATGGACGTCGACACCCTGGTGTTCACCGGCTCCACCAAGATCGCCAAGCAGCTGTTGATCCGCTCCGGCGAATCGAACATGAAGCGCGTGTGGCTGGAAGCGGGCGGCAAGAGCCCGAACATCGTGTTTGCCGATGCACCGGACCTGCAAGCTGCTGCCGAATCCGCCGCTGGCGCTATCGCGTTCAACCAGGGCGAGGTCTGCACCGCCGGTTCGCGTCTGCTGGTCGAGCGATCCATCAAGGACACATTCCTGCCGCTGGTGATCGAAGCCCTCAAGGGCTGGAAGCCCGGCAACCCACTGGACCCGGCCACCAACGTCGGCGCACTGGTGGACACCCAGCAAATGAACACCGTGCTGTCCTATATCGAAGCCGGTCATGCCGATGGCGCCAAGTTGATCGCCGGTGGCAAGCGCACGCTGGAAGAAACGGGTGGTACTTACGTCGAGCCGACGATTTTCGACGGCGTGACCAACGCCATGAAAATCGCCAAGGAAGAGATCTTTGGCCCGGTCCTGTCGGTGATTACCTTCGACAGCGCCGAAGAAGCGGTCGCCATTGCCAACGACACCATCTACGGCCTGGCCGCAGCGGTGTGGACGGCGGATATCTCCAAGGCCCACCTGACTGCCAAGGCCCTGCGCGCCGGTAGCGTATGGGTCAACCAGTACGACGGCGGCGACATGACCGCGCCGTTTGGTGGCTTCAAGCAGTCGGGCAACGGTCGCGACAAGTCGCTGCATGCGTTCGACAAGTACACCGAGCTGAAGGCGACCTGGATCAAGCTCTAAGCAACACGCTGATTCCTGTAGGAGCGAGCTTGCTCGCGAAGAACTAGAAGGCGCCGCGTTTATCCAGGATAGGCGCGTCATCGTTAACGTTTTTCGCGAGCAAGCTCGCTCCTACAGTTCGTTTTGCACTCCCTGAAAATTATCCACAGGAGCGTGGAAATGCGTTGGGCGACTTATTTCGCCGTCCTGGCTTCGGTGCTCAGCGTCGGTTTGGCCCTGGGCGTCAGTATGCCGCTGGTGTCCCTGCGCCTCGAAAGCTGGGGCTACGGCAGTTTCGCCATCGGCGTGATGGCAGCCATGCCGGCCTTTGGCGTACTGCTCGGCGCGAAAATCTCCAGCCGCATGGCCTCATGGCTCGGCACCGCCAATCTCATGCGCCTGTGCCTGTGGGCGGGTGCGGTGTCCATCGGCTTGCTGGCGATCCTGCCGAGCTACCCGGTCTGGTTGGTGCTGCGCCTGATGATCGGCGTGATTCTGACCATCGTGTTTATCCTTGGCGAAAGCTGGATCAACCAGTTGGTGGTGGAGCAGTGGCGCGGCCGGTTGGTGGCGCTGTATGGCTGCAGTTATGCCTTGAGCCAACTGTCAGGCCCGTTGCTGCTGGGCTTGATCGGCACCGACCATGATTACGGCTTCTGGGTGGGCGTGGGCTTGTTGGTGGTGGCGCCATTCCTGTTGCTGGGCCGCTCCGGCGCGCCAAGCGCCGAGTCCTTCAGCGTGACCTTCGCGCAACTGTGGCGCTTCTGCCTGAGCCTGCCGGCGATTGCCTGGGCAGTGGCGTTATTCGCCGCCTTCGAGGCGATGATTCTGACGTTGTTGCCGGTGTATTGCCTGCAACAAGGCTTCACTGCTGAGATTGCCTTGGCGATGGTCAGCACCGTAGTGGTGGGCGACGCGCTGCTGCAGCTGCCCATCGGCGCACTGGCCGATTACCTGCCACGGCGCACGTTGTTCCTGGCGTTTGCAGTGCTGTTGCTGGCGTCGAGCCTGGCCATTCCGTTGTTGATGCATACGCCGCTGATCTGGCCGGTGTGGGTCGTGTTCGGTGCGAGTGCGGGTGGCTTGTTCACGCTGTCGCTGATCCTGATCGGCGAGCGTTACCGCGACGATGCGCTGGTGCGTGCCAATGCGCATGTGGCGCAGTTGTGGGGGATCGGTTGCCTGATCGGCCCACTGGTGGCGGGCGCCGGCAGCCAGTGGATCAGCGGGCATGCATTGCCGTTGCTGATGGCCGCGGGGGCGCTGGGCCTGGTGCTGCTGTTGCTGCGCCAAGGCGCATTCGGTGCAACACAGCCGGCCCTGTAGGAGCTGGCTTGCCAGCGATTGCGGTGTGTCAGCCAGCAAGTTGATCAACTGACACGTCGCAATCGCCGGCAAGCCGGCTCCTACAGCATGCGTTCCAAGCCTACTGAGGTGGCGAACCAGGCATTGAACCGTCGCCACCAACTGCCCGGCTCACGGGTCAGGGTGTGCAGTTGGCCGTTGTCTTCGGTCACCCACACTACTTGACCGTCCTGCAGCTTCGCCTCGTAGCTCAAGGGTGGCGCCATGCCTTGCAGTGCCAGGTTGCGCACGTGCTCTGCCAGCTCCGGGCTGTCGACCAGTACACCCACTTCGGTATTCCACAGCACCGAGCGCGGGTCGAAGTTGAATGAACCGATAAACGACTTCTCCCGATCAAAGATCATCGCCTTGCTGTGCAGGCTCGAATCCGAGCCCCGGAAGGTGCCGCGACGAAACAGGTGTGGGCCACTGCCGCCACTGGGGTCGCCCGGTTGGCGGCGCAGCTCGTAGAGTTTCACGCCGTGCTCCAGCAGCGCCTTGCGATAGGGCGCATAACCGCCGTGCACGGCAGGCACGTCGGTAGCTTCCAGGGAATTGGTCAGCAGGCTCACCGACACACCGGCATCGGCGCGCCCGGTCAGGTACACCAGCCCCGGTTGCCCTGGCACGAAGTACGCCGAGATCATCATCAGCTCATGGTTGACGCCTTCCAGCTCCGGCGCCAGTTGCGTGGTGAGCAACAACCGAGGGTCCGGATCGGCCTTGGCCAGCACCTTGCTTGGCGCGTCCCACAGCGCCTGGTTCCAGGCCCAGATCAGCTCGCGGCGCCAGGTGTCCATGCGCGGTTGGGTCTGATAGGTGCGCAAGCGGTTGTACAGCGCGTGGTTCTGTTGGCGCGACTCGGCCAGGGACGCTTCCAGGCGCACGCGCGCGGCGGCCAGGTCGCCTTTGGAGGGCGTATTGGAGACGAAGTCGTCAATCGGCTTGCTCAGCGCGCTGTTCCAATACTGGTCGAAACTGTGACCCAGCTGTTCGGCCACCGGGCCCACGCTGAGCATGTCGATGTCGGTGAAGTTCAGGTTGGGCTCAGCGTCGAAATACTCATCCCCCAGGTTGCGCCCGCCGACGATGGCCACACTGTTGTCCGCCAGCCACAACTTGTTGTGCATGCGCCGATGTTGCAGCGACAGGTTGAACAACCGGCCCATGGCTCGCGTAACGCCTGTGCTGCGCCCCAGGTGCAAGGGGTTGAACAGGCGGATCTCGATCCTGGGATGGGCGGCGAGGGTAGCGATGATCTGGTCGAGGCCGTCGCTGGTAGTGTCGTCCAGCAGGATGCGCACGCGCACGCCGCGGTCAGCAGCCTTGAGTAGTTCGTCCACCAGCATGCGGGTGCTGATGCCGTCGTGCACGATGTAGTACTGCAGGTCGAGGCTGGTCTGGGCGTTGCGGATCAGCTCGGCGCGGGCCATGAACGCCTCGCTGCTGTTGGGCAGCAGGCGAAAGCCGGAGCGGCCCTGATACGGCGCCGCCTGGGCCTGGATCGAGCGGCCGAACGACGATTGCGCGGCGGGCAAGGCGTCGCTGGGGATGCGCGGCGTGCTCACCGTCGCGCAGCCGCCCAGAGCCAGGGCTCCCAACAGGAAAAACGGTAATAGCCGTTGAATCATCAAGGGAGTTGCTTCCAGATCAGGACGGTTGTCGGCATATGACGGCAATTTCCCGCGAAAGGTCAGTCGGCGGCCTCGGCCAGCATCTTGATTGCGGCAGTGCCCACCTTGCGCACGGCTTCTTCAATCTGCGGGGTTGGTTTGGCAGCGTAGTTCATGCGCAGGCAGTTCCGGTATTTGCCCGACGCCGAAAAGATGCTGCCGACGGCCACCTGTACGCCTTGCTCCACCAACACGCGGTTGAGCTTGAGCGTGTCGAAGCCTTCCGGCAGCTCGATCCAGAGCATGAAGCTGCCTTGAGGCCGGCTGGCGCGAGTGCCTGCCGGGAAGTAGCGGCTGACCCAGTCGAGCATCAAGTCACGATTGCGCTGGTATTGGGTGCGCATCCGCCGCAAATGCGGTTCGAAGTGGCCACCTTTGAGGAACTCGGCGATGGCAATCTGCGGTTGTGTTGCGGTGGAGCCGGTGCTGATGTATTTCATGTGCAGCACCCGCTCCAGGTAGCGACCCGGCGCGACCCAGCCGATGCGCAAGCCCGGCGCCAGGGTTTTCGAGAATGAGCTGCACAGCACTACACGGCCGTCCTCATCGAAGGATTTGATAGTGCGCGGGCGTGGGTAGCTGTAGGCCAGTTCGCCATAAACATCATCTTCGATGATCGCCACGTCAAAGCGTTGGGCCAGGGTCAGCAGCGCCTTTTTGCGCGCCTCGGGCATGATGTAGCCCAGGGGGTTGTTACAGTTGGGGGTCAGCTGGATGACTTTGATCGGCCACTGTTCCAGCGCCAATTCCAGGGCTTCAAGGCTGATGCCGGTGATCGGGTCGGTGGGGATTTCCAGGGCTTTCATGCCCAGGCCCTTGAGGGTCTGCATAGCGCCGTGGAAACTCGGCGAGTCCACCGCAACGATGTCGCCAGGCTCGCAGATCGCATGGATGCTGGCGGACAGCGCCTCATGGCAGCCGGTGGTTATTACGATGTCCTCGGCCGTCAGTTGGCAGCCGGAGTCCAGTGACAGTCGAGCGATCTGCTCGCGTAACTCCATACAGCCGAGGATATTGTCGTAATACAGGCCCGGCAGATCCTGGCGGCGGCTCACGCGAGCCAGGCTACGCAGTAGCGGCTTCATGGTGGGCGACAATACATCCGGCATGCCGCGCCCCATCTGTATGACATCTTTGCGCGGGACTGCGCGAACCAGCTCCAGTACCTGGTCCCACTGGGATATCTCCACAGGCCGCTGTGCCGGACGGCCAACTTCGGGCAGGGCCGGCAACTCGCGGCCGACTGGCACGAAGTAGCCGGATTTCGGCTTCGGCATTGCCAGGCCGTTGTCTTCCAGCAAGCGATAGGCCTGCTGCACGGTGCTCAGGCTGACCCCGTGTTCCACGCTTAAAGCCCGTACAGAAGGCAGCCTGTCTCCAGGGCGATAGAAGCCCTGTTCGATGCGAGTGCCCAGTAATTCGGCGAGGTTCATGTACAGGGTCATGGCGGTCGCTCCCGAGAAACCATTACAGATCGCCCGAAAATACAGGATTCAGCCGCCGATAGGCAGTATCTGTATGGATTTAATAAAGTCGGGTTGAATCTGTAATGGTTTATGCCCTGCGCCCATCCTTGTCACTCAAGGCAACAAGGCAAATGAGGGGCGGCAAAATGAACGGCATGAGCGATGTGCGGCTGGCGCTACACGGTCAGGAACTGCAGGCAGGGCAAGAGCGGGCGACGGCGCCGCGCGATATCAGCCGCTGGGGTCTGTTCTGGCACCGTCGTCACACGCGCAAGGCGTTGCTGCATCTGACCCACGAACAACTGCGCGATGTCGGGTTGACCGCCGAACAGGCGCGCCAGGAAGGTCTCAAGCCCTTCTGGTGCGACTGAATCACACCAGCTCTTTGAGGCGATGCCAGAGCATCCCCAGTGCCAACAGCGGCGAGCGCAGGTGCTTGCCGCCGGGGAAGGTGATGTGC
Organism: Pseudomonas sp. MYb541; assembly: GCF_037479595.1. Classification (NCBI taxonomy): domain Bacteria; kingdom Pseudomonadati; phylum Pseudomonadota; class Gammaproteobacteria; order Pseudomonadales; family Pseudomonadaceae; genus Pseudomonas; species Pseudomonas sp. MYb541. Next base: position 53,484 of record NZ_JBBGYS010000014.1, read on the forward strand.
GGCACCTGGGCGAACAGGTCGAAGCGCCCCTGTTGCTGGCCACTGATGGCTTCGGCCAGCAACTTGCCCGCCAGGTGGGTGGCGTTGAGGCCATGGCCGGCGTAGGCCTGGGCGTAATAAACGTTGGGTTGGTCGGCCAGGCGGCCAATCTGAGGTAAACGGTTGGCGCCGATGCCGATCATGCCGCCCCATTGATAATCGATTTTAACGTCAGCCAATTGCGGGAAAACCTGGAGCATTTTCGGACGCATGTAGGCGCCGATGTCCTTCGGATCGCGACCGGAGTAGTGACAAGCGCCGCCGAACAGCAGGCGACGGTCGGCGGACAGTCGGAAGTAATCCACGGTGACACGCTGGTCGCACACCGCCATGTTCTGCGGCAGCAGGTGGGCAGCCTGCACTTCGCTCAACGGCTCGGTGGCGATGATGTAGCTGCCGGCGGGCAACACTTTGCCGCTCAGGTGTGGGTTGAGGCCATTGAGGTAAGCATTGCACGCCAGCACCAGGGTCTTGGCGCGCACGTTGCCCTGGGCGGTGTGCACGTTGACTTCGGGGCCGTAGTCGATACGGGTGACTTCAGACTGCTCGAACAGCTTCACGCCTAGTTGCTGCGCGGCGGCGGCTTCGCCAAGGGCCAGGTTCAGCGGGTGCAGGTGACCGGAACCCATGTCGATCATGCCACCCACGTAGCGGTCCGAACCGATTACGCTGCTCATCTCGTTGGCTTGCAACAGGCGTACTTCGTGGCGATAACCCAGGCCACGCAGCTCTTCGGCGTCTGCGGCCAGGCCTTGCAGGTCGCGAGGCTTGTTGGCGAGGTCGCAGTAGCCCCAGGTCAGGTCGCAGGGAATCTGAAAGCGTTCGACGCGCTCACGCACGGTCTCCACGGCTTCCAGGCCCATCAGCTTCATCTGGCGCACGCCATCGGTGCCGATCACATTGGCGAACTGGTCCAGGCCATGGCCGACGCCACGGATCAACTGGCCGCCGTTGCGTCCGCTGGCGCCCCAGGCGATCTTGCGCGCCTCCAGCAACACCACGCTGAAACCCCGCTCGGCCAGCTCAAGCGCCGTGTTCAGCCCGGAAAAACCGCCGCCCACCACGCATACATCGGCCGTTACTTCGCCGGTCAGCACTGGGTAATCGGGTTGCGGCACGCTGCTGGCGGCGTAATAGGACGGGGTGTGCCGGGCGCTGGCAGTCATGGGGAGCATCCCTGTTTGGAAAATTTGACGCAGGATACAGTGGTCGGATGAAGCTGTCTGCGCAGGGCGTTTTGCGGCAGAATCCACGCCTATTCGCCGTTCGGTATGTGTTTCGATGAGTTGCAACAGTCAGAAAATCAGCGCGCTGCGTCGGCAGATTCCTTCGTTCGAGTGCGTCCCCGGTTGCCACGACTGCTGTGGGCCGGTGACCACGTCACCCGAGGAAATGTCGCGCCTGCCGCGCAAGACCGCCGCCGAGCAAGATGCGGCCATGGATGAACTGAACTGTGTGCACCTGGGCCCCAACGGCTGCACGGTGTACGACGAGCGACCGTTGATCTGCCGGCTGTTTGGCACCACCAAGGCCTTGCCGTGCCCGAATGGGCGGCGTCCGGTGGAGCTGATTCATCCGCGGGTGGAGAAGCAGATCCATGAGTACATGGCGAGCACGCGGCAGGTTTTGGTTTAGCCCGCTCTTCAGTCCGGAATCGGCAGGTTAAGGCTCTCCTTCACCTCTTCCATCACGATATAGCTCTTGGACTCCCGTACATGGGGCAGTTTGAGCAGGATATCGCCCAGCAGTTTGCGGTACGACGCCATCTCGGAAATCCGTGCCTTTACCAGGTAATCGAAGTCACCTGATACCAGGTGGCACTCCAGCACATGGGGCAGTTTCAGCACCGCGCGGCGAAACTCCTCAAAGGTGTCGCCGGACTTGTAATCGAGGCTGATCTCGACAAATACCAGCAAACTGCCCTTCAAATGCTGCGGGTTGAGCCGCGCGTTGTAACCCATGATGATCCCTTCGCGCTCCAGCCGGCGCACACGTTCGGTACAGGGCGTGGTCGACAGCCCGACTTTTTCCCCCAGCTCCGTGAACGAAATACGCCCATCGGTTTGCAGGATGCGCAGGATGTTGCGGTCGATCTTGTCCAGCTCCCGCTTGGTCTGGGTGTTGGTACGCATAGGGGATACGCCTCTGTGAAAAGGGTTTTTGCCGAGAATTGTCGCCAAATATAGGCAGTTATATAGTGAAATGCACTGGCAATTGTTTTTTAAACTGCGCTCATCATTGCTCGAATAACACACGTCAGCGGCCATGCCCGCGATGAGGATATAAAAATGCGCGTTCTGGTCTTGGGTAGCGGCGTCATTGGTGTGACCAGTGCCTACTATTTGGCGCGGGCCGGCTTTGAAGTGGTGGTCGTCGACCGTCAGCCCGCCGCTGCCATGGAAACCAGTTTCGCCAACGCCGGCCAGGTGTCCCCAGGCTACGCGTCCCCATGGGCTGCGCCGGGCGTGCCGCTCAAGGCCATCAAATGGCTGTTGCAACGCCACGCCCCGCTGGCGATCAAGGCCACCGCCGATATCGACCAATACCTGTGGATGGCGCAGATGCTGCGCAACTGCACCGCCAACCGTTATGCCGTGAACAAGGAGCGCATGGTGCGTCTGTCCGAGTACAGCCGCGACTGCCTCGACGAACTGCGCGCAGAAACCGGCATTGCCTACGAAGGCCGCAGCCTCGGGACGACCCAACTGTTCCGCACCCAGGCGCAGCTGGATGGTGCGGCCAAGGACATCGCTGTGCTGAAGGAGTCCGGCGTGCCGTTCGAAGTCCTCGACCGCGCGGGCATTGCCCGCGTCGAGCCGGCCCTGGCCAGCGTCACCGATATCCTCGCGGGCGCCTTGCGCCTTCCGAACGACCAGACCGGCGACTGCCAGATGTTCACCACCCGCCTGGTCGACATGTGCAAGCAGCTGGGCGTTGAATTCCGTTTTGAACAGGACATCCAGCGCCTCGACTATGCCGGTGACCGCATCAACGGCGTGTGGATCGATGGCAAGCTGGAAACCGCCGACCGCTACGTGCTGGCCCTCGGCAGTTACTCGCCGAAATTGCTCAAGCCGCTGGGGATCAAGGCGCCGGTGTACCCACTCAAGGGTTACTCGCTGACCGTGCCGATCACCAACCCGGCGATGGCGCCGACTTCGACCATTCTCGACGAGACCTACAAGGTCGCGATCACCCGTTTCGACAACCGCATCCGCGTCGGTGGCATGGCTGAAATAGCCGGTTTTGACCTGTCGTTGAATCCACGTCGGCGCGAAACCCTGGAGATGATCGTCAACGACCTTTATCCTCAGGGCGGCGATTTGACCGAAGCCAGTTTCTGGACCGGTCTGCGTCCGACCACGCCCGACGGCACGCCGATTGTCGGTGCCACCCCGTTCAAGAACCTGTTCCTGAATACCGGCCACGGCACCCTCGGCTGGACCATGGCCTGTGGTTCCGGTCGCTTGCTGGCCGACCTGATGGCGAAGAAAACCCCGCAGATCAGTGCCGAAGGCCTCGATATTTCCCGTTATGGCAACCACCAGGAGTCCGCACAACATGTCAATCCAGCGCCAGCTCACCAATGAGCGCATGAGCCAGATCGTTGTCCACAGCGGTACCGTGTATCTGGCCGGGCAAGTCGGCGACGACATGAACGCCGGGATTGAGCAGCAGACCCGTGAAACCCTGGCCAATATCGAGCGTTTGCTCGACCTGGCTGGCACTGACAAGAGCAAGCTGCTGTCGGTGACGATCTACCTGAAAGACATCGACGCGGATTTCGCCGGCATGAATGCGGTGTGGGACAAGTGGCTGCCCAAGGGTGTTGCGCCCGCCCGCGCCACCGTTGAAGCCAAGCTGTGCGAACCGGAAATCCTGGTAGAGCTGTCCGTCGTGGCGGCCTTGCCTTAAACCCAGATCCCTCTCCCGGTGCCGACGTTGTCGGTCGGTGCCGGTTTTTCTTCACTTTGCCGCCTAGAAGCCTGCCGCCATGCGTCCTGCCCGTGCCCTGATCGACCTCCAAGCCCTGCGCCACAACTATCAATTGGCCCGTGAAGTCACGGCGGCCAAAGCCCTTGCCGTGGTCAAGGCCGATGCCTACGGGCACGGTGCCGTGCGCGTGGCCCAGGCGCTGGAAGGCGAAGCGGATGGGTTTGCGGTGGCGTGTATCGAGGAAGCCCTGGAGCTGCGTGCCGCCGGGATTCGTGCGCCGGTGCTGTTGCTGGAAGGTTTTTTCGAGGCCGACGAACTGCCACTGATCATCGAGCATGACTTCTGGTGCGTGGTGCATTCGCTGTGGCAGTTGGATGCGATCGAACAGGCCAAGCTGAGCAAACCGCTGACTATCTGGCTCAAACTCGATTCCGGCATGCACCGTGTTGGCCTGCATCCGAAGGATTATCAGGAGGCTTACCAACGCCTGCTGGCCAGTGGCAAAGTCGCCAAGATCGTTTTGATGAGCCACTTCGCGCGCGCCGATGAACTCGACTGTGTGCGCAGCGATGAACAGGTAGCGGTGTTCGAGGCGGCGCGACAGGGCTTGTCGGCTGAGGTCAGCCTGCGCAATTCGCCATCGGTGATGGGCTGGCCGAATGTGTCCAGCGACTGGGTGCGCCCCGGCATCATGCTTTACGGCGCCACGCCGTTTGGCGAAGACCAGGCCGTGGCCGCGCGTTTGCAGCCGGTGATGACCTTGGAGTCCAAGGTGATCTGCGTGCGTGAACTGCCGGCTGGTGAGCCGGTGGGTTACGGCGCCAAATTCATCACGCCCAAGCCGATGCGCGTCGGCGTGGTTGCCATGGGTTATGCCGATGGCTACCCGCGTCACGCGCCGACCGGTACGCCGGTATTGGTGGCGGGGCAGCGCAGCCATTTGCTGGGCCGCGTGTCCATGGACATGCTGTGCATCGACTTGACGGACGTGCCTCAGGCGGGGCTCGGTTCCACGGTGGAGCTGTGGGGTAAAAACATCCTCGCCAGTGACGTCGCGGTCGCCGCCGAGACCATTCCTTACCAGCTGTTTTGCAACCTGCGCCGAGTGCCAAGGCTCTATTCCGGGGCTTGATCGTCCGGTACGAACACAACCGCCCGGGATTTAGGCCCAAGTGTTGTAAATACTGAACGCTGTCGCCATGATAACGCTCAATTACAACAAAGCCTGAATCCTAGGAGGCTCCTGCATTGGACGTCGGCGAACGACTGCAATCCATCCGTAAACTGAAGGGTCTTTCCCAGCGCGAGCTCGCCAAGCGTGCGGGTGTCACCAACAGCACCATTTCGATGATCGAAAAAAACAGCGTCAGCCCCTCGATCAGCTCCTTGCGCAAGGTGCTGGGCGGCATCCCCATGTCCATGGTCGAGTTCTTTTCCGAGGAGATCCTCCAGGAAATACCGACTCAGATCGTCTATAAAGCCAATGAGCTGATCGACATCTCTGACGGCGCCGTCACCATGAAACTGGTAGGCCGGGCTCACCCCAGCCGGGCGATTGCGTTTCTCAACGAAATCTACCCACCGGGCGCCGACACGGGCGAAGAAATGCTCACTCACGAAGGCGAAGAAACCGGGATTCTGGTGGAAGGTCGCCTGGAGTTAGTGGTCGGTCTTGAAACTTTTGTGCTTGAAGCGGGCGATAGCTACTACTTTGAAAGTACCAAGCCCCATCGTTTTCGCAATCCGTTCGACGTGCCGGCGCGACTAATCAGCGCAGCCACACCCGCGAACTTTTAAGAAAAGAGGCGTCCTGCCAGCGTTGCAGAGACTCCCGTAGTTGTATCCGTGAAGCCGAATCTCCCTTTATTTAATAGGGTTGTTTCGGCCGGGCGGGCTAACCGTTATACTTTCGCCGCCTGCGAAACCGTGGCCGCAGGCGTGAATAGCCACCATTGAGGGTGAACGCGTGAACCTAATTATGAAAATGCTGGCTGCACCAGCAACCGTACTGGCCCTATGGGCTGTCAGCGCTCAAGCTGCGACCAATGATGACATTGCCAAGCGCCTGGAGCCTGTCGGCCAGGTGTGTGTCCAGGGCCAGGAGTGCAAGGGCATGGAAGTGGCGGTCGCCGCAGGCGGCGGCGCTGCGAAGACGCCGGATGAGATCATCGCCAAGCATTGCAACGCTTGCCACGGCACCGGCCTGTTAGGTGCGCCAAAAATCGGCGACACCGCTGCCTGGAAAGAACGCGCCGACCATCAAGGCGGCCTGGATGGCATCCTGGCCAAGGCGATTACGGGCATCAATGCCATGCCACCCAAAGGCACCTGCTCCGACTGCTCAGATGACGACCTCAAAGGTGCGATCGAGAAGATGTCCGGCTTGAAATAAACCGATCTTCGCCAAAAAGCCGCTTTCGAGCGGCTTTTTTGTACCCGTGATTTGTGTTTCAGCGCTGTTCTTTGCAGCAAAGACCCGGCAAGCTCGGTCCAACCCCTAATCATGGAATGTTCAGGAGGGTCGGATGGTGCAGTTGTGTTCAATCGAGCAAGCAGTTGACGATGTACTGAAACGGTTGCCGGCGCATATCCATATGGGCATGCCGTTGGGCTTGGGCAAGCCGAACCTGTTTGCCAACGCGCTGTACCGGCGCGTCGCCAAGTTGCCGGAGCGGGCACTGACAATCTACACCGCGCTGAGCCTGGGCCGGCCGACGATGGGCGATGGTTTGCAGAAGCGCTTTCTCGAACCCTTTATCGAGCGGGTGTTTGGCGATTATCCCGAGCTGGATTTCCTGGCCGATCTGCACAAAGACAGCCTTCCGAAAAATATCCATGTGCAGCAGTTCTTCATGCAGCCGGGCAGCTTGCTGCACAGCGAGTCGGCGCAGCAGGATTACGTGAGCAGCAACTACAGCCACGCTGCCCGCGACATCAACGCAGCGGGCCTGAACCTGGTCGCGCAGCTAGTCGCCAGCAGCAGCGAACACCCGGATCGCCTGAGCCTGAGCTGCAACCCGGATATCACCCTTGACCTGTTGCCGATGATCGCCAAGCGCCGTGATGCCGGTGAAACCGTGCTGATCGTCGGCCAGGTCCACAGCGATTTACCCTATATGCCTGGGGACTCCGAGCTGGGCATGGATGCTTTCGATTACCTGATCGATGAAAAAGACAGCACCACATTGTTCTCCACGCCGAACATGCCCGTCGGCTTCCAGGACCATTTTATCGGCCTGCATGCCAGCACCCTGGTGCGTGATGGCGGCACCTTGCAGATTGGCATTGGCTCCATGGGCGATGCGCTGACCGCCGCGCTGCTCGCGCGCCAGGCGGATAACGAAGCCTATCGGTTGTTGCTGACTGACTTGGACGTCTACCAGTGGGCGCCGCTGATCAGTCACGAAGGCGGCGTCGACCCGTTCGCCCGTGGCCTTTACGGTTGCAGCGAAATGTTCGTCAACGGCCTGCTGGTGCTGGCGGACGCAGGGATTATCCGCCGCAAGGTCTACCCCGACGTGGCGACACAGGAACAGGCCAATGCCGGCTTACTGAATGACGCCGCACAGCCGGATGGCATTTCGATCCACGGTGGTTTTTTCCTCGGCCCGAGAAGTTTCTATCAGCGCCTGCAGGAAATGACTCATGCCAAACGCCTCGAATTCAACATGACCCGCATCAGCTACATCAACGAACTGTACGGCCAGGAAGAACTCAAGCGCCTGCAGCGCGTGGATGCGCGCTTTATCAACAGCGCGATCATGGTGACGTTGCTCGGCTCAGGCGTGGCCGATCAGTTAGAGGATGGCCGTGTACTCAGCGGCGTGGGCGGGCAGTACAACTTCGTTGCCCAAGGCCATGCGCTGGAAGGTGCGCGTTCGATCCTGATCCTGCGCAGCTGGCGGGAGTCGGCGGGGGAGGTCAGCTCCAATATCGTCTGGGACTATGGCCACTGCACGATTCCTCGGCATCTGCGGGACATTGTTATCACCGAGTACGGCATTGCTGACTTGCGCGGGCAGACAGATGCCAAGGTGATCGAGGCGTTGCTCAATATCACCGACTCACGCTTCCAGGATGATTTGATCGAACAGGCGCAGAAGGCCGGCAAGTTGCCCAAGGATTTCAAGCTGGACCCGCGTTTTGCCGATAACACGCCCGAGCGGCTACAGGCGATTCAAGCGCGCCATCGTCGGCTGTTTCCGGAGTATCCGCTGGGCAGCGATTTTACGGATGAAGAGCGGGATTTGTTGCGCGCGCTGAACTGGCTCAAGAGCAAATTCAAGCTGACGGAGATTTTGGAGTTGGGCAAGGCGGCGTTGGATGCGCCGGAGCCGGAGGTGTTTCCCAAGCATCTGGAGCGGATGCGATTGGATAAGCCCGATGGGCTAAAAGAAGATTTGTATCAGCGGCTGTTGCTCGCTGGCCTGCAGGCCACCGCGAATTAGCCAGCAGCGCCGGGCTTTTGTGGTGAGCGGGCTTGCCCCGCGCGAGGCAAGCTCGCTCACTACAAAAATACCGCCAGGCGTGATTATTCGATGAAGGTCACTACGCCACCGGCCAGGGATTTGACCCGTGCCAGGGATTCCACTCGGTATCCCTGCGCGTCCAACTCCGCACGACCACCCTGGAACGACTTCTCGATCACAATCCCCAAACCGGCGACGGTCGCGCCGGCCTGCTTGATGATCGAGATCAGCGCCTGGGACGCCTTGCCATTGGCCAAGAAATCATCGATCACCAGCACGCGGTCGCTGCTGGTCAGGTGGCGAGGGGAAATCGCCACGGTGCTTTCGACCTTCTTGGTGAAGGAATACACCGTCGCCGACAGCAGGTTTTCCGTGAGGGTCAGGGATTGCTGCTTGCGTGCGAAAATCACCGGTACGCCCAGGTTCAGGCCCGTCATGATCGCCGGGGCGATGCCGGAGGCTTCGATGGTGACGATCTTGGTGATGCCCGAATCCTTGAACAGTGCGGCGAATTCGTCGCCGATCAGTTTCATCAGTGCCGGGTCGATCTGGTGGTTCAGAAAGGCGTCGACCTTGAGTACCTGATCGGAAAGCACGATGCCTTCTTCGCGAATTTTCTTGTGCAGTGCTTCCACGGAAAGCTTCCTCTAATGGCGCGGTGCGCGCCGAAAGTAGATTAAAAAGTAGTCGATTCTAGCGCTTTAACATCGCGCGTATATCCGCCAAGGCGGTGTTGCCGCGAACGGCCTTCACCTCAGTCGGGGTGTCGTCATTGCCTTCCCAGGCCAGGTCGTCCGGCGGCAGTTCGTCCAGGAACCGGCTGGGGGCACAATCGATGATTTCGCCGTATTGCTTGCGCTTGGCGGCAAAGGTGAAGGCCAGCGTCTGACGCGCGCGGGTAATGCCCACGTAGGCCAGGCGGCGTTCTTCTTCGATGGTGTCGGCTTCGATGCTGGAACGGTGCGGGAGGATTTCCTCTTCCATGCCCATGATGAACACGTAGGGGAATTCCAGACCCTTGGACGCATGCAAGGTCATCATCTGCACGCCTTCGGCGCCGTCTTCCTCTTCCTGCTGGCGCTCGAGCATGTCGCGCAGCACCAGCTTGCCGATGGCGTCCTCGACGGTCATTTCGCCGTCTTCGTCTTTTTCCAGGGTGTTCTTCAGTGCTTCGATCAGGAACCAGACGTTGCTCATGCGGTAATCCGCGGCCTTGTCGCTGGAGCTGTTGGTGCGCAGCCAGTTTTCGTAGTCGATGTCCATGACCATGCTGCGCAGGGCGCTGATCGGGTCTTCGCCGGCGCACTGCTCGCGCACCTTGTCCATGAAGCGCTTGAAGCGCGACAGGCGATCGGTGAAGCGCGTGTCCAGGTGTTCGCCCAGGCCGATTTCGTCGGTGGCGGCGTACATCGAGATCTTGCGTTCGGTGGCGTAGTTACCGAGTTTTTCCAGGGTGGTGGAACCTATCTCACGGCGCGGCACGTTGATCACGCGCAGGAAGGCGTTGTCGTCGTCCGGGTTTACGATCAGGCGGAAGTAGGCCATCAGGTCTTTCACTTCCTGGCGTCCGAAAAAGCTGTTGCCGCCCGACAGGCGATACGGCACCTGGTGATGCTGTAATTTCAGCTCGATCAGCTTGGCCTGGTAGTTGCCGCGGTACAGGATCGCGAAATCGCTGTAGGGCCGGTCGGTGCGCAAGTGCAGGCTGAGGATTTCCACGGCCACGCGCTCGGCTTCGGCGTCTTCGTTGCGGCAGCGGATCACGCGGATCTCGTCGCCGTGGCCCATCTCACTCCACAGTTGTTTTTCAAACTCGTGGGGGTTGTTCGAAATCAACACGTTGGCGCAGCGCAGGATGCGGCTGGTGGAGCGGTAGTTCTGCTCCAGCATCACCACTTTCAGGGACGGGTAATCGTCCTTGAGCAGCATCAGGTTTTCCGGGCGGGCGCCGCGCCAGGCGTAGATCGACTGGTCATCGTCGCCGACCACGGTGAATTGGTTGCGCTTGCCGATCAGCATTTTCACCAGCAGGTATTGGCTGGCGTTGGTGTCCTGATATTCGTCCACCAACAGGTAGCGCACCTTGTTCTGCCATTTTTCGAGGATGTCGGCGTGTTCTTCGAACAGCTTCACCGGCAGCAGGATCAGGTCGTCGAAGTCCACCGCGTTGAACGCCTTGAGCGTGCGCTGGTAGTGGGTGTAGACGATGGCGGCGGTCTGTTCCTTGGGGTTGCGTGCGTTTTCCAGCGCCTGGGCGGGTAGGATCAGGTCGTTTTTCCAGGCGCCGATCATGTTCTTGATCTCGTCCACGCCGTCGTCGCCTGCGTACTCTTTTTGCATGATGTCGGTCATCAGCGACTTCACGTCGGTCTCGTCAAAGATCGAGAAGCCCGGCTTGTAGCCCAACCGCACATGCTCCTTGCGGATGATGTTCAGCCCCAGGTTGTGGAAGGTGCACACAGTGAGGCCACGGCCTTCGCCACCCTTGAGCAGGGTGCCGACGCGCTCTTTCATTTCCCGCGCCGCCTTGTTGGTAAAGGTCATGGCGACGATGTACTGGGCGCGGATGCCGCACTGCTGGATCAAGTGCGCGATCTTGCGGGTGATCACGCTGGTCTTGCCGGAGCCTGCACCGGCGAGCACCAATAGAGGGCCGCCGACGTAGTTCACGGCTTCTTGCTGCCGGGGATTGAGTCGGGACATACGGAATTTCAGGAGTCGTTGTTCAAAAGGGCGGGCATTTTAACAGGCTCGCAGGATTCTGCTCTGTCAGAACGACAGTGTGACGTACCGCTCGATCTAAATTTGCCGGTTTTGATACTTTGCCGCAGGATGTCGGGGTTGTTTGCGACTAATGTTTACAGTTCGCGTGTTTGATAACCCCTATCATTGGTGATTATCCGGCCGCGCGTCATAATGCCCGCCGCCACGAAATTTTGCAGAGTCTAGGGAGCTAGCTTGTCTACGCCTGTCGAACCCTTGCGTTTGCTGCTGCTGGCCGATGAGCCGGCGTGGGCAGCGTTGTTGCGCGAGTGCCTGGCGCCGATGGGCGATGGGGCTGTGCTGATCAGCGCACCAAGTTGGGAGTCCGTGAGCCGTCTGTTCGATGACGACCACAGCGCCGTGCTGTTGACCACGCCCAGCCTCCAACCCGGCCCTGGTCGCTGCAGCCTGCCGTGCGTATTGCTGCTGGAGCAGGAACCGTTGGTTTCGCCGCTTGGCGTCAGTGATTGGCTGGTACGGGATGTATTGGATGCCGATACAGTGCGCCGCTGCCTGCGCCACGTCCGCGAGCGCGGTGTGCTGGAAAACACCCTGCAACGCCTGGCCGAACAGGACCCGCTGACCGGCATCGCCAACCGCCAGGGTTTCCAGACCTTGCTCGCCGCGCGGCTGGCCGAGAACGAAGGCCGTGGCCTGGCCCTTGGTCATCTGGACCTCGACAATTTTCGCCACGCCAACGACGCCCTCGGCCACCAGGCCGGCGACCGGTTGATCCTGCAAGTGGTTTCGCGGCTCAAAAGCCAGCTTGAGGTCGGGGACCAACTGGCGCGCCTGGGTAGCGACGAATTCGCCCTATTGATCGACACCCGCCGCGCGCCCCAGCGTGCCGAGTGGATGGCCGAGCGCATCACCGAAGTCATGGCCGAACCTTATTGGGTGGATGGCGAGAGCCTGCTGATCGGCTGCAGCCTGGGCGTGGCCCATGCCCGCGCCCGCGCCGGTGCCGACCCGCTGATGTGGCACGCGCATATCGCCATGCAACAGGCCAAGAGCACCCAGGGCTGCACCTTTCATATTTTCAACGAACGCATCAACCGCAACGCGCGCAGCCTGGCCGACCTGGAAAGTGAATTGCGCCGCGCCTTGCGGCGTGACGAACTGGAGCTGCATTACCAACCGCGCCTGGATCTGGACGACGGGCACATCGTCGGCCTTGAAGCCCTGGTGCGCTGGCGGCATGGCGAGCGCGGCCTGTTGCCGCCGAGTGAGTTCGTGCCCCTGGCCGAGCAAAGCGGCCTGATCGTGCCGTTGGGCTACTGGGTCATCTCCCGCGCCCTGCGCGATATGCAGGACCTGCGCGAACGTGGCCTGCCGCCGCTGCACATGGCGGTCAACCTGTCGTTCCGCCAGTTCCAGGACAGCCAGTTGCTCTCCACCCTCAGTCGGCTGATTGCCGAGCGGGGCGTGGAGGCGCAGTGGCTGGAGTTTGAACTCACCGAAACCGCCGTGATGCGCCGCAGCGACCTGGTCAAGCAGACCATGGACGCCCTCGGCCGCCTCGGCGTGCGGTTTTCCCTGGATGACTTTGGCACCGGCTTCTCATCGTTCGTGCACCTCAACAGCCTGCCGATTGCTCTGTTGAAGATCGACAAGAGCTTTGTCGGTGGCATGGAAGAGCGTGAAGAGAACCGCAAGTTGGTGCACGCGATGATCAATCTGGCGCACAACCTCAATCTGGAAGTGGTCGCCGAAGGCGTGGAAACGCCGGAGCAGTTGGCGTTGTTGAGGTTGTTTGGCTGCGACCAGGCCCAGGGTTACCTCATCAGCAAGCCGCTGCCGTTGCCGGAGTTGGTGGAGTACCTGACGTTCGGGAAAAGCCAGCAGGCCTTGCTGGGGTGAACGGGTTGCGAACCCAGTCAACTGTAGGAGCTGGCAAGCCGGCTCCTACAGGTTAATGCGCGGTGTGGAGTGCCTGGTGAGGTTCCGGCTCCTGACGAATCATCCGCTTCATTTTCGCTTCAAACGCCCAGGTCAGGCTGACTGCCGCGCACGCCAGGCCCAGGGCCAAGCCCCACCATACGCCGGTCGGCCCCCAGCCCAGGGTGAAGGCCATCAGCCAGGCCGACGGTGCCCCAATCAGCCAATAGCAGCCCGCCCCGATCAGGAAGGTGGTCTTGGCGTCCTTGAGTCCGCGAATGCAGCCCATGGCGATGGTTTGCACGCCGTCGAACAACTCGAACCACGCCGCCACGGCCAGCAGGCTGACGGCCAGGACGATCACGTCGTGGAACGCCGGGTCGTTATGGTCGATGAGCAGTCCGATCAATGGGTCGGAATAAAGCCACAGCATGGCGGCAAATCCCAACATCACCGCTGCGCCAAATCCTATGCCGACACGCCCGGCCAGGCGTGCCTGCAGCAACTGCCCGGCGCCGTAATGCTGGCCGATGCGCATGGTCACCGCGTAAGACATCCCCGCCGGCACCATAAACGCCACCGACACAATCTGCAGCGCGATCTGGTGCGCCGCCAACTGCGTGCTACCCATGGTGCCCATGCACAGCGCCGCAAAGGCAAACAACCCGACCTCCACCGCATAGGTGCCACCAATCGGCAGGCCCAGGCGCCACAACTCGCGCAAGTACTGGGTATTGAGGCGCATCAGGCCGGGGGCCAGTGGGTAGGCGGCATAGGCGCGGTTGCTGCGGATGTACCACATCAGCGCCAGTGCCATGCCGTTCGCGACGATGGCGGTGACCAAGCCGATGCCCATCAGGCCGAGCTTGGGCAGGCCGAACATGCCCTCGATCAGTGCGTGGTTGAGCAGATAATTCAGTACTGTGCCGCCGAGGCTGATGACCATCACCGGAGTGGCTTTGCCGATGGCGCTGGTAAAGCCGCGCAAGGCCATGAAGCTCAAGTAACCGGGCAGCGCGAACGGCAGGATCGTCAGGAATTGCCCGGCCGACTGCACGTTGGTTTCCGTCTGGCCGAACATCAGCAGCAGCGGCTTGAGGTTCCACAGCAGCAAGCCAGCCGCCAAGGCCATCAGCCAGGCGAGCCACAGTCCGGCCTGGGTAAGGCGGGTAGCCCCTTCGATATCACCGGCGCCGTGACGGATGGCGACAAGCGTGCCCACGGCGGCAATCACGCCGATGCAGAAAATTGACACGAACGAATAGCTCGCTGCGCCCAGGCCACCACCGGCCAGGGCTTCGGGGCTCAGGCGCGCCATCATCAGGGTGTCGGTCAGCACCATCAGCATGTGCGCCAACTGCGAGGCAATCAACGGCCCTGACAACCGCAGAATGGCCCAGAGTTCGGTACGTGCCGGATGTTGCATGATCATCACACTCGAGAAATCGGAGGATTGGGGAAGGGTTGATTCTCGGCGCTCTCAGCACATTGCACAAAGGGATAAATGCGATCGTTCACATGATTAAAACTCATACCTGTTCGATTCTGGTAGGGTTTGCGCATTGCGCTGTCGGAGCCTTCCCTATGTCCCGTCGTCTTCCTCCTCTTTACGCTTTGCGGGCTTTTGAGGCCGCTTCCCGGCACAACTCCTTCACCCGCGCGGCGGAGGAGTTGTCGATCACGCAAAGTGCGGTGAGCCGACATATCCGCACGTTGGAAGAGCACTTCGCCTGCCGCCTGTTCCAGCGCAGTGGCCGCACCTTGCAGCTCACCGAAGCGGCGCGCCTGCTATTGCCCGGCGTGCGCGAAGGTTTCGCCGCGCTGGAGCGGGCCTGCCATACCTTGAATGCCGAAGACGACATCCTGCGCATGAAGGCGCCGTCCACCCTGACCATGCGTTGGCTGTTGGCGCGGCTCAGCCGTTTCCGGGCGTTGCAGCCAGGCAACGAAGTGCAACTGACCAGCGCCTGGATGAGTGTGGACGAGGTGGATTTCAACCAGGAGCCGTTCGACTGTGCGGTGCTGCTGAGCTACGGGCATTTTCCGGCGGATTGGGAGGCCAGTTATCTTTTCCCGGAATTGCTGATCCCCGTAGGTGCGCCAAATCTGCTGGAGGATGGGCCCTGGGATGCGGCGCGCCTGGCCACCGCCGAACTGCTGCACCCCACGCCTGACCGTCGCGATTGGCGCAACTGGCTGGAGCGCATGGGCTTGTCATCCCAGGTGTCGCTCAAGGGCGGACAGGTGTTCGACACCCTCGAACTGGGCATGATCGCCGCCGCGCGAGGTTACGGCGTCTCCATGGGCGACTTGCTGATGGTGGCCGAAGATGTGGCGCAGGGGCGGCTGAGCCTGCCCTGGCCGACGGCGGTCGCCAGTGGCGAAAATTATTACCTGGTGTGGCCGAAAACCCGCCCAGGCGGCGAGCGATTGAGGCGTTTGGCGGAGTTTCTGCAGGCCGAGGTCAAGGCGATGGAACTGCCGCCAGTCGAACGCCTCGATTGAGTGCTCGCAGACCGTTCGTGCAATCGTTTGCGCGATACCCCTGTGATTCGCTCAAGTATTGTCTCGGCCCGCCGAAGTAGGTGTGTTGGAACCATCGTGCACCAACGCTTCCCACTAGATAATTTGCCGAGCAGCGCTATGAGATCAGGATGATCCTGGCCTCGGCCAGGAGCTGTCATGTCTCAACCTCGTGCTCGGATTGCCTCCCAGTTAGGCCTCGCGTTAGCCGTGATTCTGGCTGTCGTCATCAGCGGCAGTACGGTGTTTGCCTTGCGTTCTCTCGACTCCGCCAACCTCGCGACTCGTGAGGAGCACCTGGCCAGTGAGGCGCGCTTGCTCGCCGACCAACTCAATACCTTCCACAGCACCTTGCGCGAAAGTACCCAGCGTTTGAGCGGGCTGTTTGAAAAGCGCTTCGGCGCGGGCTTGAGTGTGCATGCAGACCAGCCGGTGACTGTGGCTGGGGTACAGACCCCTAGCCTGTACCTGGGCAGTGAAGTGCTGAACAACAACTTCGATGAAGTGGATGAGTTCAAACAGATGTCCGGTGGCGTGGCCACGGTGTTTGTGCGCAGCGGCGAAGACTTCATCCGCATCAGCACCTCCTTGACCAAGCAGGACGGCAACCGTGCCATCGGTACGGTGCTGGATCGTCAGGGGCCAGCCTATCAGCGCGTGCTCAGCGGCCAGACCTACATCGGCCGTGCGGTGTTGTTCGACCGCTCCTACATGACCCAGTACAGCCCGGTGCGTGACAGCAGCGGCCAGGTCATCGCCGTGTTGTTCATCGGGTTTGACTACACCGATGCGCAGAATGCCCAGTTCGAGAATCTCAAGCGCTTCCGTATTGGCCAGACCGGCTCCCTGGCGTTGCTGGACGAGCAGAAGCGCTGGCTGGTGCCGCCGGCTGGTGTGCAGGCGCTGGACCAGGCGATCCCAGTGATGCTGGACCTGGCCAAGGCGCCGGGTTCGGGCCGCTTCTGGGCGGACAAGAACGAAGATTTCTACAGCGTCTCGGTGCCCTTCGAAGGCGGGCCATGGGCAGTCGTCGCGAGCATGCCCAAGGCTGAGATTCGCTCGGTGACGTGGGACGTCGGCATCCGCCTGGTGATCGGTAGCGTCCTGGCCATGTTGCTGGCGGTCGGCGCAACGGTTTGGCTGCTGCGTAGCAAATTAGCGCCGTTGGGCGACCTGGTGCGCCAGGCCGAAGCCTTGGGTGCGGGTGACTTGAGCGCACGCCTGAATGTGTCCAGCCATGACGAAATCGGCCAACTGGCGCGCAGCTTCAACCAGATGGGTGAAGCGCTGTCGACCATGGTCTCGCATATTCGCAAGGCGGCCGAAGAGGTCAACAGCCGCGCCCAGGCGTTATCCGGGTTGTCCGGTGGCGCGTATGAAGGCATGGAGCAGCAGTCCGGCGAGATCACCAGCATGGCCGGCGCGGTAGAAGAGTTCAGCGCCACCTCGCTGAACATCGCCGACAATATGGGCAGCACCGAACGGTTGGCCCAGGAAAACGCCCAGCAAACCCGTATCGGGCGCAACTCGATGCAAGAGGCTTCGTCGTCCCTGGAACACATCGCCACCGCCCTGAACAGCACCGCCACGGTGATCAACACTCTCGGCCAGCGCTCCCAGGAAATCGGCGGGATCGTCGGTGTGATCACCTCGATTGCTGAACAAACCAACCTGCTGGCACTCAACGCCGCCATCGAAGCCGCACGCGCGGGTGAGCAAGGCCGAGGCTTTGCCGTGGTCGCCGATGAAGTACGCAACCTGGCGTCGCGTACCCGAGAGGCCACCGACGAGATCTCCGGGATGATCCAGAGCATCCAGCAGGAAACCGGCAACGCCATCAGCACCATGGAGCGCGGCAATGTGTTGATGCAGGAAGGCCTTTCGCGTAACGCCGACGTGGCGTCGGCCCTGGCGCGCATCGACGAGCAAAGCCGCTCGGCCGGTCAGCAATTCGCGGCGATCACCACTGCCACCCAAGAACAGAGCAGCACCGCAACCTTGCTCAGCAGCAACCTGCAGAGCATCGCGCTGGCCAACAGCGAGCAGCGCGAAGTGGTGTCGAACCTGGCGATCACCGCCAAGGAACTGGAGACCCTGGCGGCAGGCTTGCGACATGAGGTGGATCGGTTTCGTTGAGACCTAGCGGTCGCCCAGCCCTGGGTCCACGCGCTTGCCGATGTCCTTGAGGCGCGCCAGTTGGTCGACCATGCCTGGGGCTTCGTCCATGCTGGTGACGAAGGTCCACAGGTAAGTCATGACCGCGTACACGTGACCGGCCTTGACGGCGGGGGACAAGGCCAGTTGGCTGATGGCGACCACAAAGAGCAAGGCGGCCAGCGTGCCGAGAAACAGGTACGCAGCCGCCTCGCGGTCTGACAGCCAGATCCGCAGGCGCGACAGCACCTGGTAATGGCGTCGCAAGGTCGGTGCACCGACTTTTTCCACCAGGCCGATTTCCTTTTCCAAGCGATTGTTCAGGCGCTCATGCAGCTCTTGGTTACGTAGGGCAAAGCGCGGCAACAGCGTGATGCACAGCACCAGTGCGCCCAAGCACGCGAGGCCGACCCAGGGCTCGATCACGATCAGCATCACCGCCGCGCCAATAATCGATACCAGCGCCGTGGCGATGATCGGCACGTGCTTCTCAAAGAAGTCGACGAATTCCCGTGCGAGCACCACCCGTGCCGCTGACTTGGAGGTGCTGTGGTTCTGCAGGCGCTGGTTCAGAATCACCGGCACCGCCAGGTCGGCGTAGATCCGGGTGAAGGTTCGTGTGTCCAGCGCCCGGCGTGCCGCACCGACGACCCAGAACGCCAGGACCACGGCGGCATAGAACAGAGCGTTGCTGGCATCGCCACGGATGATTGCATCCACCGCAAACCCGGCAAACAACGGGTATGCCAGCAGCAGGGCATTTTCCAGTGCGACCAATGACAGCGTGCCGAACAGCTTGCCGGGATAGGCTTTGGCGATCGCCTTGAGGGTCTGGCCGGCGGATTGCTGGCCGATTTTCTTGCTTTCTTCGATCAGGATTTGAGGAGTGACGGATGTCATGGGTGCACCAAAGGGATGATAGACGCTATTATTGAGCGACTGCTCAAGTATCCTTGAGCGATCGCTCAAAAAGCAAGCGCCGCTTATCTGCCGGTGCCGAAAGGAATTGCCATGTCGCGTATCGACCGTAAAGACCAGATCATCGCCGCCGCCCTGGAGCTGTTTCGCAGCAAGGGGTTTGCCGATGTGTCCACCCGCGACCTGGCCGAACATGCCGGGCTGTCCCGTAGCCACGTTTATCACTACTTCAGTGATTGGAAGGAGCTGCGCCGCGAAGCCTTTGTGCGGTTTGCCAACGAACAGTTGGACGAAGTGCGGGCGCCTCTGGCAGAAGCACCACCTCTGGAAGCCTTCGTGGGTTTTCTGCGTGACTGCCTTCCGAGCACGGCGGATGCAGGCTGGGCGCTGTGGCTGGATGCCTGGGACGAAGCGATGCAAGACCCGCAAATGGCCCAGGCTTACCTGATAATCAATGCTCAATGGCAAGGCATGCTCGCCGAAGTGATCGAGCGAGGTGTCGCTGCCAATGTCCTGCGTTGTGACTCGCCACAACGCGCTGCCCGCCAGATCTTTGCCGTGGCGATGGGATACGCCGACGACTTGATGCTCAAACCCTCCACGGAATCGGCCGAGGCGGCCTTGGATGAAGTGATGGAAGTGGCGCGGTTGCTGCTGGACTTCCCCGCGTCACCCTAGCCAACAGCTGCAGGCCGATACTGCAACGCTTCCGCCAGATTTGCCCGGGTGATGCTATCGGCGTGCTCAAGGTCGGCTAAGGTACGCGCCACTTTGAGCAGCCGATGGGCTGCGCGCAGGGAAAGCGTCAGCCGTTCACAGGCGTTTTCCAGCCAGCATTCGTCGACCTTCGCCAGCGTGCAGTGCTTGCGTAGCCCCGGCAGATCAAGGAAGGCATTCGCACAGCCTTGGCGTTGCTGTTGTCGATCGCGGGCCTGGGCGACCCGTGCCGACGCCTCGGCCGTGTTATCGCCCGCCTGCCGGGTAGGATTCAACGCGGTGGTTTCTCGCGCCACAGTGAGGTGCAAGTCGATGCGGTCCAGCAGTGGCCCGGAGAGCTTGTTGCGATAGCGCTGGATCTGCTCCGGCGTGCAGCGGCAGCGTCCGCTGGGTTCACCCAGGTACCCGCACGGGCAGGGGTTCATGGCGGCCACCAGTTGGAAGCGCGCCGGGAAACTTACGCGGTCGCGGGCGCGGGAAATTACGATATGCCCTGATTCCAGTGGTTCGCGCAGTACCTCCAACACTTTGCGGTCGAACTCTGGCAGCTCATCCAGGAACAGCACGCCGTGATGGGCCAGGGTGATCTCTCCCGGTTGCGGCTTTGACCCGCCTCCCACCAGCGCCGGGCCCGACGCTGAGTGATGCGGCTGGCGAAACGGTCGGTGCGGCCAATGGCTCAGCGGCGCCAGGCTGACGACCGACTGAATCGCCGCCACTTCCAACGCTTCCTGCTCACTCAACGGTGGCAATAAACCCGGCAGCCGACTGGCGAGCAATGTCTTGCCGGTGCCGGGCGGGCCGCTGAACAGCAGGTTATGCGCCCCCGCCGCGGCAATCAGCAGTGCGCGCTTGGCAGCGAGCTGACCCTGTACTTCGCTCAAGTCCGGGTAAGGCTTGTTCAGGTACAGCAAACCGTCGGATTTGTAGGGCTCGATAGTCTGATGTCCGTTCAGGTGCGCCACCACCTGCAGCAAATGATCCACGGCGATCACTTTCAACCCCGACGCCAGGCAAGCTTCCTCGGCATTCGCCCGCGGCACTATCACGGTGCGTCCGGCCTTGCGTGCCGCCAAGGCCGCCGGCAGCACGCCTTTCACTGCCCGCACTTCGCCGGACAGTGCCAGTTCTCCCAGGCATTCCACGTCGTCGAGCGTCAACGCCGGCACCTGCGCGCTGGCCGCCAGGATTCCTAGGGCAATCGCCAGGTCAAAACGCCCGCCGTCCTTGGGCAGGTCGGCGGGCGCCAGGTTTACAGGCGTCTAGTCTGGTATGGGCGCGAAGAGTTCTGTTGGCCATATGGACGACTGATAGCTTTCGCAAACCGAAGCGAGATTCAAAATCCCTGCGAAAAGAATGAAAACTAGGCAATAAATGTGACGCACGTCACATTTATGTTTTCTTTGGGCGATATTAGATACCGGCGTGGCCGGTAGGCTTGTAACATTACCTGACGCAGAAGCGGCTGTCAATATATAGATAATGTTTGGTGAGGCGTAATGAAGCTCCGTGAGGTTGAGGTAAGCACTCCTAAAATGGGCAAGATGACCCTCAGCCTGATGCGGCTTACAGTCGAACAAGGAGAGGTACTTTTCGATCTCCCTTTCGAGCATGATGTGCACCGAAGACATAGATACGTAATTAAAGAGTTTCCTGTTCTTCGTTGGTCAAATGGCATGCCTTGGCATGAAGCGAACGCATGGTTCGTAAGCCAGGCACCGAACATTCCTCTAGGTGAGCTTTCAATAAGCACACTGCACTCTAACGGCTATGCGCTTTTAGCCTTCATGCGCTTTCTAGAGGCCTCAAATCTGGCTTGGAACTATCTCCCTATTATTGATGCTGAGCGCGCTATCAATAAGTACCGGGGACATTTGATTTCAGAAAGAACAGAAGGCCATATTACTCCGTCCACCACGTCATCGCGTATGGGAGTGGCGCTGAGGTTTTATCGTTGGGCGCAACGAGCCGGACTACTTCACCAGGATTGCTTCGAGATCATCACTCCTGGCGTAATTAACATCCGAAATAGGCTCGGGCCACTAGCGCGAATACCTCAGAATTTTTCGAACCTTTCGATCCCAAATAAAAGCCGAGGCGGTGATGTGGTTGAGGGAGGGCTGGTACCTCTTGAAGTATCTGAACGTGACGATCTCCTTAATTTTGCTAATCATCACGCTTCAATCGAACTGCTTTTGATGCTGAAAGTTGCGTTCGCGACTGGGCTTAGAGTCGGGTCAATATGCGACTTGAAACTCAACACATTAGAGTGGGCGTATGCGGACGCTGACGAAAGGCTTTTTTGGATGCACGTAGGGCCTGGGGTGAAAGGAGCGCCTGTTAAAACGAAGTTTTCGGTTAATGGACGGGTTTTAATAAGCAAAGATTTGTTGGACGAATTAAAAACCTATGTTAAGTCCGTAAGGCGGTTGATGCGAGAAGCTAAAGCATTGGACAGCGACAATCAGCTAGTATTCTTGAACAAGAATGGTAAGAGCTATGGCAGAGAGGGCGGAATGCAAAGCAGTCAGGTATGTGGGCTGCTTTCTAAACTTAAAGTGAAGGCGGTTGCGGCGGGTCTCGATATTTCTGATTTTCACATCCATCGAGCGAGAGCATCATTTGGAACTTACGTCGTGATGGCAGGTATGTCTCTGATGCCGGAGGTTCAGCTGATTTCCACAATCTGTTTCACAAGGGATCTGATGTTGCATAAACATGAATCTGTCACTATGACGTATGTAAGGTTCATCGAGAATCGTGCGATAAAGTCTGCATTTGCAGACGAGTACACTCGCATGCTGATTGGCAGATTTGCCGAGAGTATGAGCAATGGATGATGAGTTCCAGTTCAGAGGTATTGACTACAACGATAGGCAAATACCTCTGACCCTGACCCCGCTGCTTTACTGTGGCGGTGCCGGCTGTGACATGCGAGAGTTCTGGGGAAAAATGCGCCGTAGAGAATTCGGTTCTCCTTCAGTTCACAGGTTTTCTTTAGTAGTGTTGCTCTTTAGGATCCTGTCAAACATTGTGTCAATGGGTGGTAGCTTAACAACGCTAAGATCGCGGGTTGATCGTCTAAGAAGCTTCTACGCGTTCGCTGACTCGCGCCATTTAGAAATAACCAGGAAAAATGTCGTGGGCATATATGTATCCTGGGTTCGCGAGCTATATAGAGTATGTGCGGCTGCTGGTGAAAAGGAAGTCACCAGCGGCGATTACGGAGCGGCTTCTGGCCTTGCTACTTTGCTAGGAGAGGCCACTAGCTTAGGGCGAGATTCGTTTGTTAAGCCTTCTAAATTAAGAGCACCAAGAAAAACAACCAGGGCCTTAGGCGCAAAGGTTGACAGGCAAGACATAGAGCAAGCTAGGAGCTTTGCAGAAAATTTAATCGACATCATGCGCTGTTTGTCAAGCGAGGCGTGCCACTCAGTCTTGCCTATTCAAATTAAATTCCGTAACGGCATCGAAACAGGTCACTACGCGGCGCTTAACCAACATGCGGCAAAGATGCCCTCAACTGCTCATCAGCTGAGCGACACATCAACGTCTGTTAGGTATCCACTTTATAATCTTAGAGTGGAGGCTGAAATGATGATTTTCATAAGTCAGACATCAATGAACCTTGGTGAAGCTGCAAAAATTAAGATGCAAAATTTTAAGTATAAGGCTGCTGGTGCTTTTACGGAGGTTTGGGGCTACAAAGGCAGGAAAAAGGGTGAAGTATTATTTACGATCTACAACGAATACAAACCATACTTCATTAACTACTTAAAGTTTAGGAGCTGTATTGGTCTAGATAAGGATACGGTTTTTTTATTCGGAAAAATTTGTCAACCTGGACACGTTTTGAGCACGAACCCAAATCCACGCTCCCTGATTGGCTTTCTGAAGCGAATCGGTCTTTCCCATGTACCAGCATCCACTTTCAGGCGCACTCGGCAGAACTGGCTTGCTAGAAAGATGGGCGATCCCGAAATGGCTGCGGAAATGGGCCAGCATGATTTAAAAACCTATACCAGGTATTACTCCAGACCGCATCATCAGACTGCTGCAGTTGAGTTCAGCCGGTACTTTAAAAATCTTGATGCATCGCGAGCGGCGGTGATGGATGGTACATGTGGTGGAAACGAGCCACGTCTCATTACGTCAGCTCCCCAGCGCTTGGGCGTGCCCGATTGCATAAATCCAGCTTCTTGCTTTTTCTGCGAAAACTACAAGGGTATTCGCGCGTACGATTATATCTGGTCTATTCTAACTTATGCGAAACTGAAGCGATACGAGCAACTTTGTAACAAGTGTCCAACTGCCGAGCCGAGCGACCTGATTGCGAGAATCAACGAGATCCAGGATCAGTTTAGCGGCCAGGGAGCGGCGTGCGCAGCCTGGTCGGACAAAGCTGAAAAACAGGTTGCTCTAGGTAACCACCATCCAAAGTGGGCCGGTTTCTTTGACATACTACAGGTCAGGTGGACTTGATGCCTGTTTCTATGATTAATGCGATCTCTGAAACACCAAGTGATCCATATGCATGGTGTGGAGTAGACGATGCTCTGAAATTCCCTTTGCCGTCAGACTACCCAATAGTCTCGGTGCGCCTTGGCGACGGAACATATAAAGTTGTCAGCCGTAACGGCGATGACATTTGGGATTTCACTGAGACGGAAGCGAAAATTTGCCGTATTTACATCCAAAACAGTAAATGGAACAAAAAAAACCGTCTTTCGCAAAAAAATGTTCAGATTTTTCGAGATGCTCTTGGCTATTTTTGGTTATCTGACAGACAACAAATCACGGTCTCGACACTGGTGCATATGGCAAAACCGCTTCGGGTATTCTTAGCGGAATGTTCAAAGCGGGGAATCGTCGCGACTGATCTTTTCCAATACCCCAAAATAGCGTCCGAAATCTTCGAAAGCATAACTGGTAAGCAGGCACAAATAGTCATTAGGCTTTTAGCTGAACTCTTTGCAAATCGTGAGAACCTTGGATTTTTTATTTTAAATCCTCAGGCTCTATACGAAATTTCTAAATTACTCCCAGGTAAGGAGTTCGAGCAAACTCCATACATCCCTGTTAGGATCTGGAATTACCAAGCCCTTAGGCTAACCGAGTTTATAAACGATTTCATTGCCGCTTTAGGACAGTTCCAGGCTCTCAATGATCATCTGGTTGAGATATATCGGAATTGCGGTTATGCAGATGCTAGAAAGTCAGATCGGTCTAGGAATGTCTCACCCTTCAATCAGTCCAACAAAGAGCAATATGTAGGGCCATTTGCAGAGATTGCACGCGCCTTCGATATTGATAAAGTTGTAGAGAAATGGATGGTAGCGCCTG
This sequence comes from Pseudomonas sp. MYb541, assembly GCF_037479595.1. Classification (NCBI taxonomy): domain Bacteria; kingdom Pseudomonadati; phylum Pseudomonadota; class Gammaproteobacteria; order Pseudomonadales; family Pseudomonadaceae; genus Pseudomonas; species Pseudomonas sp. MYb541. The sequence continues at coordinate 78,224 of NZ_JBBGYS010000014.1, forward strand.
GGAGAAGTTTTGATACCATCTGTGGACAGAGTGGGCCTAGGATTATCTCTTCGTATTTGACTGCGGTCACATATGTCGGTCTCCTCTACCTTGCAAACTTTTCAGGGATGCGAAGCGATGAACTGTTGTCCCTCGCAAAGAACAGCGTGATTACGGAGGAGGATAAAGACTTCGGCACTATCTATTTTCTCCAAGGCGGTACGACGAAAACTGTCGTCGATAAGGAGGCGCTATGGGTTACCACTTCATTTAGTGAAAAAGTTGTGGACGTGCTTGCCCAGATATCACTGATGCGCATTGCGTGTGCGGCGGAATTTGGGCGGGGGATCGTTGACGACGATGAAGCGCTTAATCCTCATTTATTTATGCGGGCCTATGAACCTTGGGGGTTAGCAAGGGGGCAGGCTTTGAATATGCCTGTGAGTCTTACGAAAGTGCTTAGGTACGGAGCGTGGCCTACCTATGTCCCGAACCTGTTTGACATAGAAACTCTAGTCATAACTAAGGATGATTTTTTAGAGGCGAAGAAATATACCCCGACGCTGAATCCAGTTAAGTTTTCGATTGGGAATCCTTGGCCGCTAGCCATGCATCAATTACGCCGTACGCTTATCGTCAACGCGGTCGAGGGTGGCGTCAGCATATTTTCTACGCAGTATCAAGCAAAGCATCAGAGTTTAATCATGACTCAGGTGTACGCCAGGAATCATGTTGGCAAGCGTTTGAGTAAGCAGATGAAAGCCGATTTTATGGATGCTGTATACGCTTCCACTGCCGGTTTGGCGAAGGAATTAAGCGAAGATAAGTATGTTTCTAAATATGGACGTGCGCATAAAGCTCGATTGATTGAGTTCGTTGATGTCACTCAGTCAAAAGCATTATTTGAAGGTGCGGTGAACGGAAGCTACTCCATTCGTCAGACATTTTACGGGTTATGCTTCAAGAAAGGACATTGCCCATCAGGAGGTATTTCCTTTGTCGCCGACTGCCCTTCTTGTGCAGAGGGGCTTGGCGACAAGACTAAGACTCCTGCACTTAAGGCCGTACGTGCCCAAGTAGCATCTCAACTACAGGGTGTTGCGCCGGGTAGCAAATTGTATGAGTCACTAAATGTGCAAATCACTATCCTCAGTTCTGCAATCAATTTTTTGGAGCCATGATCATGGTCAAAAGATCCCGTGAGGCTGATCTCCGCGCTGGTTTTGAACGGATGAAGTCCGGCGATGTATTGAGAGTTCCAAAAGGAACCCCAGTAAGTCAAAACAATATCGCGAGAGAAACAGGTATGGAACCGTCTGCGTTCAAGAAATCTCGATACCCTCTCTTGGTTGATGAGGTTCAGCAGTACATCGCACAGCTAGCGGTTGGGGTTACAGACCGTCCTACTAAACCTAAACCCCTGCCATCCCGACCGTGCGCAGATGAGCAGGTACAGAGTGCTAACGCTGAGCGCGACCTTGTCATGTCAAAACTGATGCTTGCTCAAGTGAAAATTATTGAGCTTACGAAAACACTAGCGGATTACGAGGTAGCAGAACAAGAAAGGCTAATGCAACGCAGGCTGTGACATCCATACGCCGTTATCGTCACAACTTGGACTTTGCCTCGATCATGGTACTGTTTCGTGTACCTAGCAGTGACAGGTAGCACAGTGTTTGAGGCAAGTAATCTAGGTTCTATGGGGTTCGCCAGATATAAAGCTTTGAGGGCTTACTAGGTTCCTTTGGCGGTTATCCACGCCTATGCAACCAAAACCGGCGTCGTCAACGCTTCAGTTGAGAGACAGTTGTGAAAATTATTTCAAGTCTTTGGAATATCATCAGCACCGACCGCCGCTCGGAGAGGGAGAAAGCGCGTGAGCGCCAATTTATCCTAGCAGCAAACAAGCTCAAGACCCTCAGGGTGACACCGGAAGGCGGCATGTCCATTGATCCAGAAGAGCTTCGCGATCAGATCGTCGCGGCACGCGAGCAGTTGAAGCATCTTGTCCACAAATCAGATGCACCTAGCGGGCCATCCAGTCCCATGCCAGGCCAGGAAGCGAGCCCCATCGCAGAGGCTCCAGGCGGAGCCATGGACTGTATCGAGGTCGTGGCTTGGCGTAGTTTGCTCAGTGGCGGTGCTGTGCGCTACACGTGCCTCCAGCACGTCAGTACGGGTCGATTCATTGTTGCTGTAGCCAGCCTGTTCTCAGGAGATGCTGAGATCCTTTCGCGTTGTATCGACAGCGATGCTCAAAGGCAGGTCGCATGCGCCCTAAAGAGAGGTGAACTCCACTGGCACCCTACTATAGGTCAGGCGATGGATGCTTGGGATGCAGAGTTCTGACAGAAGTGAAGGGTTGCTTTCCTTGAGCTTTACAAAACCAACGTTCTCAAGGCCTCCTCGAGTGAGGATAATGTCTGTGGAGTCAGCTACTCGCTGACTGCGCAAGCACTAGAGCAGAGCTCTATCAATGACAAAGGGTGGTTCCGTTGATCAAGCAATGTGTAGCAGGACTGGTCGCAATGGTTATGTGTTGCGCGGTATGGGCAGCGAGCAATGAGGATGAGGCGGCTGCGCTGGCTAGTCTGAACGAGGTGCAGAAACTGTACGAGAATCGTCCCCAGGGCACGCCCAATCAGGCGGGCACGAGAACCCTGTCGAAGAGTGACATCAATGACTGCGTGCTTCAGATGACCGAAGCGAAGAACAAGCTCAATGATGTGAAGAAGCAATACGGCTCGACCAAAGCCTACCAGTCCATGCAGACACGTATGCTGACAGGGCAGGTACGAGGTCGGCTGGGAAGCTGCAAGCAGGCCAAGGACACGTTGGGATACTGACGGCGCACCTTCCTCTAAAACGCTGTCATGCGTCGGTATGCTTTGAGCTAGAGTGTTGTGACAAGAGAGAAGCATGGAGCTTACCGATACTATGAGCCCCAAGAGGGTGGGGACTACATGATATCGATGGAAGTGCTGAGCTCGTAGTGCATGCGTTCAAACACCCTGTTGAGGGCCGGGTGGGCATTTGACTCTCTCAGTGCGGTCACCAGTTGCAGTAGCTCTTTGCCTTGTGCCGAAGGCATCTGAACGTCGCAATACACGGTGCCGTCATCGTTAGTCATTCCCATCGAAAAATCCTCGTAGCATGGTCTCCGTTCCTAGCTTATCCGGCTTGTCATTGGGGCGTGCTCCTTCGGGGATGGTCTGTCGTGAACCGAGTCTGCGTCTCGGCCCTCCGGGCTTTCCTCCCGCACGTCTGCGCGCTCCGATTGCCATGTCTACTCAGCATGGATAACGACTAGACAGCGTCCTGCTCGACACCTTAGTCTCCAGCCATGGCAGATGATCTTTCCTAGATGTCGCATCAAATAATCGAGAACGGAGTTTCGAATGACGACTCAGGAGCCCTCACTGGACTTTGCAGCGCTTTCCATCGACAGCAATATTTTGCGCGGTCAGCGTTACAACTTTGACGGCGGTATTCTCAAGCAGCTTGAACAGTTTAACGGAAGCCCTGTACAGATTCTTCAGCCAGACGTTATTCACTCAGAGGGCATCAAGCACCTGGCGTCTGAAATCACTGATGCGCTAAGGGCAGCGAGGAGCAACCTCCGAACTCTGGCTAAATATGCCCTATCTGAAAACATCCAGAGTTTTACCGAAAACTCGCTCAGCCCCGCCTTGAGCGCATCTGCACTGGCTGAAGCGAAGCTAAATTCTTTCTACCAGCGGATCAACGCTCGCGTTATTTCAAGTTCATCAGTTCAGATACAAGATCTGATGAAGATGTATTTCAACGCTGAGCCTCCTTTCGAAAGCGATAAAAAGTATGAATTCCCTGATGCGATAGCGTTGTTAGCACTCAAAGCTTGGGCCGTTAGTGAGAACAAACGAACGGTGGTTGTCAGTAAGGACAAAGGATGGCATGCGTTCGCCCAAAATTTGAAACACCTCCATGTCGTAGGTGATTTAGCAGAGGCATTGGCTCTGTTTCAGCCCCATACAAAGGTCGCAAGGCTGATAAGCCTGTTGCAGGCTGAAGGAATGCTAGAGCACGATAGTCACCTCTTTGAAAGCATAACTAATGCGATTGCAATCCACACCACCGAACAAATGCCAGGGATCGAGGCGAATGCCGTATTCAACTATGAATATGATGACTTCCAAGTCTTTTATCTTTCGCACAAGTTTGCGAAGCCTGAAGTAGGCGAGAAACCAAGAATCAGGATCGTGCTCATTAAAGACGACCTTGTGGTGCTCAGCCTGTCTGCGCTGGTGGCGACCGAGGTGATTGCAACCTTCTCGTTCAGTCAGTACGACTCTATAGATAAGGATTATGTCTCACTAGGCGGCACAATCGAGGAGCGTCCAGTAAGTTATGAGGCCGATGTTCTTATTCATTTTCGAGGCGATTGGAAACATCTAGATCAAGGCCTAAAGCCTATCAAGATCGAGATCGTCGGAGCGATGCAACAGATACATTTTGGAGACATCGGGCCAGATTATTCGAACGATAGGGATGACGAGATCCAGTTGGCATGGGAACAGGAACAGGAGTATCAAAGGCGTCGAGATGAGGACTTGGAGCGCTGGCGGTGAAGCCGCTAAGGCGGCATTGTTCTGCTAGGCTTTAGGCGACCGTGTGTTTCGGTGAATGACTCCGCTAGGACGATGGGTATGACAGTGAAAGGCATGATTCGCACCTTGAAAAGCCCGCATATTCAGTTAACAGTGGTAAATTTTCACCCTAGCACAGTAAGTGGATGCAGGTTTAAATCCTCTGACGGGTAAGGGGGTAAGGATGTCTTTTTTATATGCGTGATCCCATATGAAATTAAATACAAGGAATTAGTATGAAGTACGACGCGAATAAAAGAATCGGTGATTTGGGGGAACTCGTTGTAGCAGCAGCATTTATCAGGAATTTTCGCTGGCCTTGCCGGCTTCAAAATATGGATGTAGGAATAGATGCGGAAGTTGAAACAACTAACAATCAAGGAGTGGCGAGCGGGAAAGTTATCAAGGTTCAAGTTAAAGCCACTATGCGTAGTTTTAAAAATGGCACCAACACCATTTATCCTACTGTGAAGCATGTCAACTACTGGAAAGAGTTTTCTGTACCAGTTTTACTTTGTGCTGTTAGTTTAAGCTCCAATGAAATCCTTTGGAAGCTTATCAACCCAAATGTTAACTATCTCACCAATAAAGGTGCTCGGGTGGATTTTGATCGAGCATCTGACGCTCTGAATGTAAACTCTAGACGCGCAATTGAAAAAATTGCAGTTGAAGGGTTTGATCCAGTTATTCAAATGTTGAATTCAGTTAAACATTCTATCAATAGCTTTTTTGATGCATCCGGCAACTGCACTATCTCAATAAATGATGTAGAAGCCTGTGAGAGGCATGAGCTCAATCGAGAAATGATCAGTATGGCGTATAAAATGATTGGGCTCAGTAATCGCTCAAATGCTCAAGTTCTAGAAAACGTTACTGCTGCTCTGGACAAACGATGGAACATGATTGACGTTGAGCTACATAGACAGGCCCTTTGACTGTTGAACTACGGTATGGCCCTCAGAAACTCATGTTAAATATCAATCAACGACATGCTTTCGTTCTTTCTATTCTGCCGGCTCTTACAATGGAGGTGATCAAGTGCAGAGTGAATATTCGCTATCAGATGTGCTGGAAAGGATGTACGAAAACCAACTTGCCCTTGAGGCGGCCCTGATGGAGCTAACCCTCCAGGTAGAAGCGCGAGGCCAAGCGGATGTGGGGGATAACGTCCGTGGAGCGCTTTACACAATCGGCGAGAACGCCGGCTACATCAAGCAAGGTCTTGCCCGTCTCAAAAAGCTTCCATGACCCAGCCGCTATTTGACTTATCTTAAACGGGTCTCACGCGAGCACTACATAACTGGCAAAGCCGAAATCAACTTCCCCCTCCCAGGATGCAGCACCGGTGGGTGGCACTTCCTGTCGTACTTTGACCGAGAGGCAGGGGTCGCAAAAGTCTCGCTTGCAAAGATTCAGTACCCTGATACAGACGCGTTTTTTTGTGAAACGGGCATCACTGATGTGACTGAGCAACTAAGGGAGTGTGGCTGGCCCGTCGAGGACAGGAGGTTTTTCATGGCTGATCACTACAGAGCCGCAGCGGACATGGTGTTGAAATGGGCATTGAGCGATTCAAGACACTGCAATGTGGAAGTTGCGGAGTGGTTCCCTTCCCCTGAGGCAAGGAGTCGGCTGTTTGGGGTAATGGATCTTGGCAGGCCCGAGCTTTCGGAGCTGCACAGGCTGCAAAAAGTGGAAGCTTAGCTAAGCTCGCAATAGGTTATGACGTCAGGTTGGTCAGGAAGACAGCCGTGTAATACTTGCGAATGAGAGCAATGGATATGCGCAAGAAGTCCCAATCATGGTTTGTCCCGCTCCTTATTCTTTTTGCCGTCCTGTGGGCAGTGGGGAAGAAGGACACGTCTCCAGCCCCCGCACAGTCAGGCGTTCTGAGCGCGCCGAGTACGTTAGCGTCGGCTTCTCCAGCCTCACCATCAGCGCCGCCCCCTGTCTCTGCTACTGAGCACTTTGTGAGTGCTGATAATCTCAATGTCCGGGATCAACCAGCCGGTAAGGTCGTCTCAAAGCTGAAGCGTGGTGAAAAGGTTCAGGTCTTTGAGACCCGTAATGAATGGGCGCGCATCAGCATTGATGGTCAAACTTCGAAATGGCTTTCGTCCAAAAGCCTGTGCAGCGGATCGGGCTGCTACGTCCCGTCGAAACTCAAACCAGTGACCCAGCCAGCACAGCCTGCTCGCCAACAAACACCAGCTTACGGTTTATCGTGCCTGTGTTCCTCTGGAAACGTGTGTATCGGGCCTAGGGGTGGTCGGTACTGCATTACATCAGGTGGAAACAAGCGCTACGGCGTATGAGCGATTAGCAGATGATGTCTTACCGAGGATTACTGTTTTGCAAGTGCTTTGGAGGCATCAAGCACGAGGCCATCTCGGTTCGATTAGTTTCATTGTAGGTAGCTAAGTATTGGTGATGAACTCGTGACCAGCCTGACTCTACATTTCAGGTGGTTCATCCTCCTTTTTTTGACTTTTTCAGCTCAGGGCTAGACATGCACACCATAAGGAAAGTGGTAATCCAGAACTTCAAAAAATTCAAATCGCTCACGCTCGATTTCGAGCCTGGGAAGACCGTGCTGATTGGCAACAATGAGGCAGGAAAAAGCAGCATTTTGCTCGCTTTAGACCTGGCGCTCGGTGGAAGTCGCAATCGAATCGAAGCTTTGGGGGCTGAAGCTCTGCTCAACAAGGATTCGGTGACGACCTTCCTTGCGGGGGAGAAGAGCCTAGAGAAACTACCTGAACTGATAGTCGACGTTTTCCTTGAGGAAGGTGACGACGAAATACTCTATGGAACCAACAATGCCCACCAGCGCCAGACTGACGGTGTGCGCATGATCCTTGCGGTGATGGCCGAGTATGGCGAAGCAGTACAAGCCATCTTGGCTGATGATCAACCGAACTTCCCATTCGAATATTACTCGGTGCGGTTTGAAACGTTCGCAGGCAGGCCCTACGCAGCATTCAATCGTCCCATTAAGCACATGATGCTAGACGGTTCACGCATTGATGGCGACCACGCATCTCGTGAATACACCCGAGCCGTATACGCTTTCAACGCACCCGTAGAAGACCGGTACAAGCTTGAAAACCTGTATCGCCAAGGAAAGCAGGCGTTTACAGGACAACATCTAGCAGCGCTCAACGCTGACCTACCCGCGTATCAATTTGACGTACGGAGTAGCGTCCGGTCGAACCTGGAAACTGACCTAATCATCACGGAAGACAATATCCCGCTTGAGAACCATGGGAAAGGAAGGCAGTGCTTCATCAAGACCGAATTTGCGCTGAGCAAGCACAAGCAAGGAGGATTAGATGTAATGCTATTGGAGGAGCCTGAAAACCATCTCAGTCATTCCTCCATGAAAGCACTCGTCGCTAAGCTAGCGGAGAACAAGAGCACACAGCTTTTCATCGCAACCCACAGCAGCCATATTTGCTCAAGGCTTGATCTTCGGCATGCCCTTTTGATCGGCCCGAATGCAGCTGCTGGCTCACTTAAAGCCCTGTCAACTGACACCGCAGAATTCTTCATGAAGGCACCGGACAACAATGTCTTGGAGTTCGCGCTCTCGAAGAAGGTGATATTGGTTGAAGGTGATGCTGAATTCATCCTGGTGGAAGAGTTCTATAAGCAACGCACAAATGGGCGTCTGCCGCATGTCGATGACGTTCACATAATCTCCATTGGTGGCACCAGTTTCAAAAGGTACATGGAGCTCGCTAACCTGCTTGGAATTCGAGTCGCAGCCATAAGAGACAATGATAAGGATTATCAGAAAAACTGCGTAGAAAACTACATCGACTTCGCTTCGGACAATGCCAAAGTCTTTGCCGACGAAGACAATGAGCGTTCAACCTTCGAAATCGGGTTGCACAACGACAACGTGGAAACCTGCAAGACCGCTTTTGGGCCAGGACGGAAAACCCTTTCCCCCTTGGAATACATGCTGGCCAACAAGGCAGAAGCCGCGTTTGAGCTGCTCAAAGGGAAGCCTGGTGAACTGACCGTTCCGGCCTACATCGCGGAGGCAATCCAATGGATAAACGAGTGATGTTCGCTGTAGCAGGGTCAGGAAAGACCACCTTGCTAGTGAAGCGTCTGAGCCTAGAAAAGCGCGCACTGATAATCACCTACACGGAGAACAACTATCGCCACTTGCGCGATAGCATTATCAAACGGTTTGGCCATGTGCCAAAAAACATCAACCTGCTGAGCTATTTCACGTTCCTTTATAGCTTCTGCTATCGCCCTCTGCTGCAGGTGCATATGCAGACACGAGGAATCAGCTTTCGAGCTCCGCACGCCCGTACGCTAAAGCTCAAGCGGGACAATATGGCATATTACGCCACTACAAGCGGCAGCCTTTACCACAACCGCCTCGCAAAGCTCCTAGAGACCGCTGATGCAATTCCTGACGTGATGGCGCGAATGGAGCGCTTTTACGATGAGTTTTATGTCGACGAAGTTCAAGATCTAGCAGGCCATGACTTCAACCTGCTAATGGCATTAGCGAAAGCCAAACTTGAGATGTTGTTTGTAGGTGACTTCCACCAACATACGTTCGACACCAGTCGTGATGGAAACGTGAATAGCTCGCTACACGCTGACATCGGCAAATACGAAAAGCTTTTTCAAAAGGCGGGTGTGACCGTCGACAAGGAGACATTGAGTCGAAGTTGGAGGTGTGGCATCACCGTATGTGATTTTATTCGTACACATCTGCACATTGATATGCAGTCCCAGCATACTTATGAAACCGAAATCATTCCTCTGGCCAATCAAGTTGATGCTGACGCCGTGCACGCGGACGCCAGCGTGGTGAAGCTGTTCTACCAGGAACATTATAAATACGGGTGTCTGTCTAACAACTGGGGTGCCAGTAAAGGTCTGGATCACTACAATGATGTATGCGTTGTGCTGGGTGCTACTCACTGGAAGGTCTACGAAAAATCCTCGCTTGCCGAGCTCTCTCCACAGACAAAAAACAAACTCTATGTTGCCTTCTCACGGACACGCGGGAGGTTGTATCTGGCGCCCGAAAAACTTTTCAAACGATTTAAAACATATTAGGTCGGAGCCATAGGTGATGATCTCTGGCCTAAGACCTTGCCCGGCAAACATGATCAGCATGAAGGGTAACTGCCTGGCATCACACCTAGCGTGATCAGTCGCCAGGCTTTCCCTGCTCCACCTCCCCAATGCAGCTGTATGTGCCGTTCACCGACGGGAGATTCCTGAGTCTCCATATCTTGAGCGACCCGATCAGGGATCAGAACCTATTGATCGGAACGTTGTTCCCGTTGCAAGGCAGGCCGCTGATATTCTTGAGTTTGAGACCTGAACACGGTCAACCGCTAACGTACCACAGCCGGTTAACTGTGCTCTTGGGCAGTTCTAATTGCCGGCAAACCTCCGCTTGAGAAAGGCCTGCCGCCTTAAGATCGCGCACCGCTTTGAGTCTTTCTGCGGCAGCGATTCTCTGGGGTGTAGTGAGCTTTTGGGGTTCGGCAGGTAGCTTTTCATCTAGAACTCCAAGCTGCATGAGTTCTTTCATTGTGTCATCCAAAACTGAGCGCGCGGTCTTGCCCTCATCGGCAGCGGCCACGAGCGTGAGAAAGGACAGTGGCATTAAGCCTAGCGCTTTAGCGATGTCGGCACTGAGGTCGACGCTTACTGACGTCGTCGATGCCTCCAGCCGGCTTATGTGACCTTGGTCAGTCTGATGCTGGAGGTCTGCTTGCGATAAGCCACGTCGAACCCTCAGCCACTGTAGCGTTGCCGCATATGCCTTCCGCAAGGACATCCAGCTCACCTCTCCCAAAAGGAGACGGTATGCCGCGTTTGATGTGTCCCACACAAATGTATATAGTCATTGCGATGGGACTTTTGGTGTGCCACTTAGCCATCTGTGCGTGCGTATAACCTTATTTTCTTTGTCGCCAACAGGATCATCAATTTATGCCTAATTCTCCTGAGCACGAGTTGCTCCAGAACGGGCGGATCTCCTCAGCAGGCACGTCGCTGTCTCACGCGGAGGTAGAGGCATTAGTAGCCGAACGCTTCCCTGGCAAGGCGTATTGCACCGTCGAGGATTGGCTCATCTTTCACGTAGACGAATCCCCCGAGTCACTTGCGAAAGTACGAGCGTCCGGTCTGGAGCCAATGTTCATGTATGCCCACTGCGTTATCTATGACGGGCATGGACGGTTTCCGCCTGGAGGGTGGGTGCGCTCGACCCTGTGCAAATCATTCGATGGCGTTTGCTTGTTCGAGACGCGTAACACGGTCTACGTATTGGTGGGTGAGGGGCGCGAAATGACTGCGTCACTGAAGACAATATTCGGCTTATGTTAATCGCAGGTGCGCTATGCGGGCTTGCTCTATACGAGATACACGATGTTCCGGATTTGCATGCAAGACCAAGCTGGCCCTGTTGGAATGTTCGGCGACGGCCTCGCTCATTTTCACGCGATGTCACGAACCCTCGCGACCCATTGGTATCACGTAAGCCTCAAGCGCCGGCATGAGGGACGGTTCGTAGCTTATGAAGAGATGCTGAACGATGAGCCTCGCTTGGTGGAACTGCTGGTATCCCAAGACGAGAGCTTGGTCATTCAAGACGTCCAGGTCGTTACCCCGGCATGGATGAACAAAGGGTCAGGCTGGAAGATGGAAAAGCTGAAATCACTTTCCATGGGGTTCAACCAGGCAGAAGTGCCAATCTGCGTTGTGCAGGTCGAGAGTGGTGATGTGTACGTCAATACCCATCAACGCGACCTGGATGTCGATGCCTTGGTTGGGGTCAGGGAGCTATATCGACGCAGTGCTGCAACCGCCGGCGTAGCCTCAGCGTCGGAGGCTCTGTAGCTATGGACGACATCAATACCGTCGCAGTTGATTTACACGAAAAGCGCTACTCGGACTTCGACCTTCTTCGCATCGCCAAAGCAGTGAATCAAGACTACAACGGGCTGGTCACGGCCTACCTGGTGAATGTCCATATTCATGCGTGCAGTGCTGTTGGTGTGGTGTTCGGTCACATTTGCCCTGGGCCGTACCAACGATTAGCAGATGGTCGGCTGATTCGGACATCCGACATTCAGTCCGTAACGAAGGAAGGCAGGTTTTGGGTGATCAATACGGTCAACTCGAAGTACGTCATTGCGACCTTCAGGCGGGACGTCGGACGGCGTAGCTTGCGTGAGTTCATGCGCATAGCGGGAGACAGGTATCTGCCAACGCCTGATCGCCTCCAGTAGTCGCTGATCGGTGTTTTGGGCTTGCCCCGCTTCGGTGGCGGCAAACCCCGGACAAGCCGAGTTTCGGCCCTGGCGGGCTTCCACCCTCAAGCCTCTGGCCCATCCAGGGCCTGCGCGCTCCGCTTGCCATCTTGATCTTCAGGTTCACGCGGTGGCTCTCAACCCCTGATGAGCCTGAACACGATGAATCAGCCCTCCGAAGCTCTGCCTGAGACCGACGCCCAAGAGTTCCGGGATCGTTATCCAAAATGCTCTCCGACTCTGGAGTCGACCAGATCTACTGTGACCCCGGCTGGAAGAACTTCCTGATAGGGATGGCGATTCAGAACGGTAAATCTTCGTCCGGAATTGGCACCGGTTTGGGTGGAGCTTTGGGCGTAAGTGCTTGATGAATACTTTCAAGCCTTACCAGCAACTCATCGAATGTCACCACCAACACATCCTTCAGGCCGCTACGGTACTGCTCGAAAGCCTGTTGCCGCTTTTCGTCTGCGGGCGTTTGACCAATGATTATGATGGCCGCAATCGCATGGGCATGGACGCGTTCGTTGAGTTCGTGGGAGAGGCTGAAGATCTCTCTCTGAACCACACTGCGTTGGCTTACGATCTGACCTACGGCACCGCTGAGCTCGTAGGACGGTACGAATGTTTGGCGGTAGGACTTGCCAAGCAGTTCATGTTGTGGGTGTTTGATCTCAATTAGGGCGAGGTTTCCTGTTGCCCTGGCCGCCATGAGAAAATCTGAATACTGACCACCGCGTCCGCTGAAACCTTTGCCACCTACGTAGGGCTGATCCGCGATTTTTTTGACGGGATACCCGAATGCCATATCTAGAACAAAGGGGTGCTCGCTGAGAAACTTTTGCCACCGAGGCTCTGTGACTTTGCTGTCCATCATTCTTCGATAGACTTCGATGAGTTCGCCGAGGGTGATGAGCTCGATCTCACACTTGAGCTGATACAAAGTCTCTGGTGCAGATTTCGCCAGCGATGGGACACTCTGCTGAGCGAGCTTGGCGGCTTGCTTTTGATCTTTGGGTGATAGCCGAGGTGCCATTGATCCCAGCGCTACCAAGTTGGCAAGCAGATCTGGCGGTAGTTTACGTTGACGGGGAGGATAGAGCGCTGGATCCGCTTTGTGCAGAAGGCTCGTGTAACAAACAAGCTTTTTGTCTGCAGCAGTTTCTCGCTGATGCCGCTGAGTTAGACGGTCTAAGCTTCTCTTCAGTTGCTCAAGTCGTTCAACGCCTAAGTAAAACTCACCGTATTTAATTTTCGCATCAGAGTTTCCAGGCCCACCATGCAGGATTAGTGTGTCGACCCCCTCCAGATCATTCAATGCTTGGATGATGTATCGGTATTCGTAGTGGAAGCCAAGACCGTAGCGCCAGTCTTTGGTGAGCCCGACAGGAAGAAGTCCTAGCAAGGCATCAAGCTCATCTTGGTTACTAGGATACGTATATTCTTGGTAAACAGGGCGGGTGATCACTATCGACTTAATGTTGTCGTATTTAGGCTTGCCGTACTCAGCGTTCCCCGAGCGGGCGTTGATGGGGTAAATGGTTAAATAGTCCGGGGTGACCATCAAAATGAGATGCCAGCCCGGCCCATTGTTCGGAAGGGGGATGTCGCTGTAGTAAACGTGCGCGGAGCCCCGGAAGTCATTTTCGTTGTACTCTCCCGACTCAATTGCTTCGAGCTCTTGTTCGCTCAGCCCTCTCGCTTCGCCATTGTCAAAACGAAGAAATGGGCCGCCATCGGTGCGCTGCTGTATGGCATATTGAGACGGGCGCATTGAAGACATTTGTCATCCCTGATGTTAGGTGTGCGGTACATTACTGGGGCTTGGCGTTGGTGCTCGCAAGCCAGCCAAGGGCTTAGGTTGGCGCATACTGCTAGAAAGGGATTGGGTCGTCGAATGGGTCGCTAGAGATTTTCGGCATTTGAGGCACAGTCAGAGGTGATACGACGAATAGGTTGACGATGTCCTCCCTGTCCATGAAGAGGATCTGACTCCGTTTGGATTGGTCAAGCTTGCCACCAATCCAGTTTCTGGCAGCCTTGGTGATTTCTCCACCCGCGACGATGAAAGCGTGATCAACCAAAACGCGTTTGCTGAGCTCTGAGTCAAAGATCTCGTGGCCCAACATCATAAGCACTTGGTTGTGGATCTCGGCGACGTTGGCTTGCCCTCCCTTCGTTACTCCCGAGGAGTCGAGCTTTCCCTTTTTCACCTGAATGCCGAAGTAGATGACGTGCTGGGTGGGAAGCGTGAACTTCATCCAGATGTCTTTCCCATACTCCAAGGCTTTGTCTTTGTGTCCGGCAGAGGTAATCCGAGCAAAACCCAGCTGCCTAAACAATGGAAGCAGAACATGCTCTATCAGATCATCCTCTGAACACTGATCAAGGTAGGCAACCAACTGGTGCTTCTTTTCAATTTCCACGGCAGAAAGTGGACGGTGAGGACTCGCGGATTCGTTCCCTACTGTGCCGGTGGTGCAGTGACGCAGATAGCACTGATCGTCCTCTCCGTAGAACGCTTCGAAGCCCTCTCGTTTGATCGCTGCGTTCAGCGCTTTGAGTGCATTCAGGCGGGGTGGTTTTTCGTTGAAGGCATCCTCACTGTCCATGAGAAGGCGGATCACCCGGAGCATAGCGTCAGGCGGCATTAGCGGATTTGAACTTGGGAGATCCAGGATTTTCTGCAGAACATCCGCCACCCAGAATCGGCGTGTTGAGCCGTCATGGACAAACTCGGTATCTGCATCCCTGAAAAAGCGAGTAAGGTTTGGGCCGGTGAGGTAGTGGAAATACCCCTCTGTGTTTTCCCCGCAGATGAGCTCTCCGACCTGCTCCGTAGTGCGTGCCTTCCATTTCATATTTCGCCCCACCCGTTAGCCAAATCTAGACTTTTGATCCGTGCATGTGATCAGGATACTCCGTTCCCTCAGCTCACTGACGCGAACATACCGGCGATAATCCGGGCGTCGAGCAATGCGTGGTGAGGTAGCTCTTCACCCTCGCTAGGCGGAGCAAGCGTCGTTGGGTCGGTAGGAAAATTACGAACGATCCTGGGCCAGTGACCTCTCTCATAAACCAAGTCGCAAAAAAGCTCCCAATCGTACTGAGGAGCATCCGTGACGATCTCGACCTCCTTTTCGAACGACGTCAGAAACCCGAGCAGCGAAATCCTGGCTTCAGCTGTGGGCAGCGAATAGCTGGCACCCCGCAGTTGCGGAAGGACGATCTCCTTTACGAAATCACTGCAATCACTAGCCTGCCACGTATCCTGCAATTCAACGTAGAATTCGCACACATTCTCACCTACCAGTGCCATAGATCAGCTTCGCTGCAGATTAGAGCTGGGTAAATTCGCAATCAAGAAAGAGCCTCATGCGCTCAGAACTCCGTAATGACTAGATGTCGCCTGGA
Organism: Pseudomonas sp. MYb541; assembly: GCF_037479595.1. Taxonomy (NCBI): domain Bacteria; kingdom Pseudomonadati; phylum Pseudomonadota; class Gammaproteobacteria; order Pseudomonadales; family Pseudomonadaceae; genus Pseudomonas; species Pseudomonas sp. MYb541. The sequence goes on from NZ_JBBGYS010000014.1 coordinate 93,543, forward strand.
TATAGCTGAGGAGCGTCAGCTATGGGATATGGCTCTCTACCACTTGGGCTCAGACGGGCCGAGCCAGGTGGTCGTAGGCTTGTGGAGCAATACCACGCTCCCAAAAAACCAATAGTTGAGCATCTGTCCACCAAGCAGGTGGGCCAGGATGTGCTGAATATACTGAAAATTGCCCAAGAGCTAGTCGGGGCTTTCATACAGGGCCGAACACCAGTTTAAGACGCGTCATGACGTTGCACGCTCGTCACGCCATTGACTTAGCGGACGGGCTCATGACTCGGTTGCCAAAGGAGCTGCTTTCGCGGACTTGGTGAGATTCCTGTCTTGAAATTGACCTGGGTGTTTGACTTCACTTATGCCCCAGACTGCCCCTTGCCGCAGCCGTCCCAGTAAACTTTTTGAGCTTATTGCCCCCAATTGAGACGTTTATGAGCGCTGATTTAACTGAAGAAGAAATGCGTCGTGCCTTGTTTGGGACGTCTAAGCTCGAAGAGCTTCTTGCGTCTCCGGCACGGGATCCTGTGCCGGAAATTGTGCCCACCAAACCGGTGACGGCGCCCGCAGCCAAGAAGAAGCCTGCAAAAGCGTTTACCCTTCGGCTCAAGGTTACGCTACGGGTCGGAAACGAATTCGAGGGGGAAACGTACGAACTGATCCATGAAGCTGACACATTGAGCTCTTTGCTGGCTGAGCAGGAGGCTGTGAAAGCTGCCAAGAAGAAGTACAAATACGTTGAAGTCGTCTCGGTCAAGTCGATGTAAAAGCATAAGGGTGAACAGATGTCATTTGAGGGGGAGGAGTCTCACTGTCCACGCGTTTCAGAATCTGCCGAAATGATGCGCTTGATTATTCCTACTCGTACCCAGAGCTGGGTTTATGACCGCAATCGATCCAGCCTTTATAAGCCGTTCCTGACTGCGTAAATCAATCTTCAAGGACATGAGTCACGGCTGCCAATCGACATTGTTAAAAGCGCGTGATATAGAATCAGGCTTTTTAATTGTTTATACTAGGGAGTAAGACCTTGAGTGGATCAAGACATCATCATTATCTATCCCAGTGTTACCTAAAGGGTTTTACACAAGGAAGTGCTAAGAATTCAAAGCTTACTGTACTAGACTTAAAAAACAAAAGTAAGTTTGAAACAATTCCAAGAAATGTTGGCGGCATGCGTGATTTCAATCGTGTAGAAATTGATGGCGTAGATCCCGAAATTATTGAGAAAACACAGTCTAATTTTGAAGGTGAAGTAGCATCAGCACTCAAAAAGCTTGGAGAGTCGTCAGATTTTTCTGGTAAAACGAAATGTACTATTCTAGAGCTGATTGGTATGTTGGCAATCAAGTCTCCAGAAATGCGAAGACATTTGAGCGGGCCGCAAGTCCAGATCGCACACCTGATGATGGCTATGACTTTGGAGTCAAAAGAGAGATGGGAGTCCCAGGTCGCTCAAATCAAAAAAAGTACAGGAAAGGATGTTTCAAGTGGTGCAACCTTCGAAGAAATGAAAAAATTATTTGAACGGGGTGCATTTGAGGTGTCCGTATCCAAGGAGCACCAGATACACATGGAGCTGGTTGGTATGCAGGAAATAACCAAGCTTCTCCATCGAAGAAATTGGGTTTTATTAAAAGCAGGCGATGAAGCTGGAGAATTTATCACTACTGATAACCCTGTGAGTTTGACCTTCAACAAACCAGCGACCTCTGCTTTTGTTTCGCCGGGCTTTGGCCTACCTGAAACAATGGTTTATTTTCCGGTTTCAAAGAGCTTGGCTCTAGTGGGTGAGTTTGGTGGAAAGGACGGTGTGCAGGCAGCGAGTAAATATTTGGTGGCAATGCTGAATAGCAAGCTAATCGCAAATAGCTATCAGCGCGTCATTGCGTCAAATTGTAATTTCAATTACATAGCTAAGGGTGGAGCTATGCAATTAGGTAATATGTTGGTGTAACAACTCCAATAGCTTCTTCGCGTTAGTCGCACTGGTCAGCTGCCTGCTGACCAAAGCCGCCCTTGAGGGCGTAAAGCGCGTTTACCGTACAGCAAGGGAGGTGCTGCTCGACCTGAGCCTGCGCGGGGCGATCACAGGCGATCTATTCAAGCGAAAAGCTTATCGGGGCTTGTACACCATAAATACCCGCTTGGACGCGGCACTATGCGCCTAGCCATTGTGCCACTTGATCTCTCAGGGGGATGCGGAGGGAAATGATTAGCCAAACCAGCACGACCCAAATGAACCAGCTCTTAAGTAAAGGGTGAGCTTGTAGCGGCTCTAGCGGAGCCGTAATGGCTGCAGCTACCCTCCAGTTACCCAAAGGTATGTCTGCCAGACTCCAACGCCGATCCCCATAACAGTGGCGACAAGAGCAGCCCCTTTGACGAACCGGGCCTCGAAAAGCCGATCAAGGGCGACCCCGATACCCTTTGACGCGGTTCTGAGCTTACCTGTTACCATTTTTCGGATTGTAGAGTTCAGGAAGCCAACTTTCGACAAAGTCGAGTTGTGCATCCGGATGAATTCTTTGTTTTCAAAGGCTTGAATCTCTTCTTTCCCCTCCAGGAAATGCCGAGGAATGTCACCATTCAGCTCTATCAGTGATTTCATCTTGGGGTGGCTGGCATAGCCGGAACCATAGCGGTCTGCTAGTAGGTCGTTCAAATTCAGCCGACGTTCAACAGGGATAATTGGAGCGTCTCTGCCGCCTAAAGCTCGGTATCTGTGTTCCAGATGTTCAAACCCGTAGGTCAGATTTCGCATATTCCAGTGAATCCAGAATTTGTCGCGACGGTCACGCACAAATCGGTAAAAGCCGGTCAGAAGCTCTAGCTCAATTGCATCGAAGCTAGCCATTACATCGTCCCGCCCAATTCGCAGCTCCTCAGCTATGGAGTGCGTAGAGAAACTGACCGCTTGACCCGTTGCGTAGTGGGTGATGGCGATTGACGTAATTCGAGGTGAGAGCCCCTCGTTGTCGTCGTACAGGCTTTGGCAGGAATAGTGGATGGTGAAGAAGTTTTGAGGAGCTTTTTTGACTTCCCGAATGAACGCTCGGCTATCAGTAATGCTCATGTCCCTACTCGCTAATCCTTAGAGCCATCAATGATGGAGGGGAAGACGAGCCGGAGCAAGGTCTCCTCGAACCTTGCATTTTCATCTACGACCTAATTCACGCTGTCTCGATTATAGGTGCGAGATGGTTATGGTGAGGTGGCGCAGACCTAGAGGAAAAGAGTGTCCTGGTTTCTTGGAAGATAAGCGTCGAGCGCAAGCGGAGTGCGCCGGCCCACTATGGGCCGAAGGCTTGAGGATGGACGCCTAGGGGGCCAAAACCTGGTGCAGCCAGGGTTTGGTTCACGACAGCCGTGCCCGGAATGCCAAGCCCAAAGCAAAAGCGATGTGAACCACAACCAACTACAAGGCAGGATGGTCGCCGAACGTCTCGCGAAGCATACTCTCCATCATGACCTAGGCACGCCCTTGGAGAAGCTGCTCCTGGCTACAGATATTGAAGCGCACAGGATTGATGAGAGCGACAGTCGCCGGTGAAAGCTTTGCAGCCGCGTTAACAATCCAGGACGTACCAATCGAAAGTAGCACATCGGATACCTGCACCGTCCAGACCTGCGCCCCATAGAGCATGGATTATTCCTCAGCTAGGATGTGTTTGGCATTCCCTAGGAGACGGGCGAGATTTGGCTGCTTTACCAGGTTTATAGCTAGCTCTGGAGGCATGCCAAGGCGTCCGAGTAGACAAAGTGTGAACAGAACTTGAAGCCGAAGCACCAATGCTACCAACGCGGCTCCCTTCAGAGCCTTCTTCTCACCTTTTTCATCGTAGTGGGCGTGATAGTTTCTAGTGTTTTTGGTGTCCTTTACCATTAACTCAACGGTCGTCTTTCCTCCAAATACTTCAACGAAGGGCTCAAGTAGTGCGGCCAGCCGCTCACCTAATGTCAGCTCATTCGCGAAGCATAGGCGTTGCTTGACCCATTCCCGCTCAGCCTCGGGCACTGCTTCCACGATGCCTGCAAGTTTTTTGCTGAACTCCGCTTTCGACCACCTATTCCCTGGTAGCGTCCTGCGATGAAAGGCTTCAAGTGCCTGGGCGATGGCCAGAAACTTTGTATCGTTATAGGCCAAGCCTTCATCTTGGACGGCGAAATAATGATGAAGAGCTGGCATCAGCGTGTCGTATTCGTCCAACCATACTTGAATCATTGCGCTGAACTGCTCGGCAATTTGCGAGTAAGGAAGTAGCATCGCCCGAGCACGCTTTTTCTTGGCGGTCGTCCCATTGTTCAAGCTCTGGAAGTAGACGTCCTGCCAGCGAGGTATCTCCTCTCCTTCTTCTTTAGAGCTTACGCGAAGCGAATGGATCGCGACTGGGTGCCCGATGCATAGAGCTAGGAAGCGGGTGATCTTGTGCGAGAGAGATACGAAGAAAGATAGCGGCTTGCGGGAGTCGGCTTTGACGGTAAGGCACGCTTGCTGTCGAAGCTCGGTAACTGGGTATTTGACCCTACCTGGGAAGGTAGCCTTCATCCCGATCTCAAGTAAGACACCCTCCTGCAGGGTGCATGTGACAATCGACGGCATGCCAAAGTCTATTACGCAGTCAGAAGGTTTCATCCCTAGGATCGGTCTGAAGGCGGATTTTCCATACCATTCGCTCAGCTCATCCACGGCAAACTCAAACTGGTCGAACTCGCACTCTTCAGGCATCCCCATCCCGATGTAAGCGATCCGAGCGGTGATCAGAGATGTAGCGGCACCGCCGCCGAGCGACAAATTCATGGTTTCATAGGAGCAGTCTTCGAGAGTGGTGTACCCACCTTCGATTTTCCCTATCAGACGACCGATAAACATCTCATCGAGTGATACGAACGCATTTTCATCTGACGTCAGATGGAGCTCAATTCGTCCACCATCCAGGATCTTAAGAGTCCCTGGATAGCGTTTATCAGGTTCGGCGGGAGTAAAGAAAAATCCATTTTTTACGGTGGGTTCAGAAACGCGCATCAGGTTACTCCTGGGAGTCTTTTAACGGTGCGTTGAGGCAATGAATGAGCATGGCCGAATATACTCATTGCACGCACTGCATCTCGGCGGCTCAATCCGACTTCCATCTTCAGGCAGGGGGTCAGACGTGACAGGCAAGGTATACGACTGCCCACAATCGATACAGCGGGGTGAATGCAGGCTTCCATGCAGATGAATTACATCAAGGTTGCCGGCTCGCTCATGAAGGTCATCAACATTCTGCGTGACGACAGTCAGCTTGGGCACATAGCTGGCAAGCTCAGCGATAGCGCGATGTGCCTCATTTGGCTGGGCCTGGATGACCTTACTGCGATGCCATTCATACCATCCCAACAAAGCGCTGGGTCAATTCTAAATGCTTCGCTTGTCGCAAGTTGGGCAGGATCGAAGCGCTCCCATCGACCCGTCAGTGCGTCTCTAAATGTAGGGATGCCACTCTCCGCTGATGCACCCGCCCCAGTGAAGACTACGACGTGCTGAGCCTCCCTCAATTGCTGAGCTAGGGCACTGGTGATCATGAGCATTCCTTGAGGTGGATTTCAGTTGAGGTGCCGGCACTATGGGCTATGAATCGGTAGCTGATGTCGTCATCCAAACCAGGAAATTCTAAGCCAATCCTCGTTCAATCATACGATCCAAAAGCGCTTGAGGATGAATGCGGTAAGTGCCTACCCCAACCCGTTGCGTGAAGTGGTCATAGGTTGGGCTGCTAACGCCAGTGGTCATCTCTGAATTGGATAGGAAGACGCCTGTGTAGGATTCAGTAACGTCGCTGAAAAACTGGATTACAGCTTGCCTCGTAACAACGAGGCCTTTGCCAAGGTGACCGTCGATTACAGCATCCAATACATTGTTACGTAGACTCATGTCGTGTTCCTTCTGTCAGGTAGAGCTGGGAGGATGAGCTCTAGCTATTTTTGATGGCCAATGGCTATTCTCTCATCATTTCTACAGCAAGGAACGCGCATGAAGCTCAATCCACTACACCTCAAGATTGCTGGTTTGCTTGAGGGCAGGCTTTTTCGAATCCCAGAATACCAACGCGCCTACTCTTGGAAATCTCGCCAGCGTAAAGACCTATTCGGCGACATCGAGGAGGCATTTCGATCTGGTCGGGAGCATTTCATGGCTACTTTGGTCGCCTTGGCCAAGGAGAAAGAAACCCGCCTTATCGGCGTCGACGAGTTTAAGACTGTCGAGTTGGTGGATGGCCAACAACGTGTAACGACCCTCATCATCCTTATGAAGGCGATTGAGAAGGCTTTAGACAACGATGATGCTACGCAAGCCAAGGTGCGACGGGAGCTAGGTGAGCTCCTTGTAAAGGGAGACGACCATTCCCTGATTCTGCTCCAGACAAACCATGACGCAAGTCAGGTTTTCACCAACTACGTCCGCAAGGGGGTGGTGGAGGAAGGCTCAGCAAAAACTGCTGCAGATCAGAATTTGGTGGATGCTGCCCGTGACTGCGAGCTCTTTGTGAGCAAATGGTTGGCTCGTGGAGATACGATCTTTGAGCTGTTGGTGACCGTCAGGAATAAGCTAACGATCATTTACCATGAGATCTCTGAAGAGGCTACGGTTTACCGAGTCTTCGAGGTTCTTAACAGTCGTGGGCTGGATGTCAAATGGATCGATAAGCTTAAAAGCCAGCTGATGGCACTCATTTTCGAGCACGTTGAGGGTGGTACTCGCGATGAGGCAGTGTCTGAGATGCAAGACGTCTGGCGGGGTATTTACCGCTCGCTGGAAGACAGTACACGAATCGGGGATGAAGCTCTCCGCTTCGCAGGAGCATGGGCCTCTGACGCGCGACCAAATCGGATTCCCAGTGAAGCAGACTCGACCGCACTGCTCACCCTTAAGGCGGGCACGCAGTTAAGAACGATTGCAGAGATTGGTCATGAGCTCGAGGCAGTAGTGCAAGCGAACCTACGCTTGTTCCGAGACCCACGCCTTCGGGCCGTAACGCGGATTGTGCATGCTCGGTTTGTTGCAGCAGCGATCCTCCTGAGGAAATTCGACAAGAAGACAGAGCAAAAGCTGCTGGGTAAATGGGAGCGCGCAACGTTCAGAATCTACGAGCTGGCGGGCCGGGATAGCCGTCACAAGGTTGGGGAATACATCCGTCTTGGTTATGAAATCTACCGGAGCAACCTGGATAAAGATCAAATTCTGAGTGGACTAGAAAAACTCTCTAAGGGTTATTCGATTGACGAGGTTTTGAACAATATTGATTGGGTGAGCAGTTACGAAGGCTGGCAAAATCAGCTCCGCTATGTGCTGAACCGTTATGACGAGCACCTGGCAAAGCTCGCGGGGCAGAAGCTCAATGAGAGTCAGTGGAGCAAGATATGGGAGCAGGATGCCGCTAACTCCATAGAACATATTGCACCACAAAGCAGTGGCGTTGAGTGGATGCACCACCTCGGGAATCTGACGATGCTGCCACCTGGAACAAACTCTTCGCTAAAAGCCAAGCCCCCGGTTGAAAAAAACGACGTCTACCGAAGCTGTGGATTAATTGCCACGATACATGTTGGCCAGCAGCTTCATGAAGCTGGATCTTGGACTGAGGATATGGTTCTAGCTCGAGCAAAAAGCATCGAAGATTTTATCAGGTTTGAATGGGCGGACTGAGTAAAAATAGGATGGGGGCACCAATTCGTTGGTGTCCTTCCTTAAAAAGGCCGGTCGCTATCTTCAGCAATACTCCTAATCCATAGGGTAAATAAAATGCGTGGGTGGTTTGAGTTGATGTGTATAGATTGCAGGATTTTGTTCTGTGACTGGTAGTTGTAGCTTTGTTGATTATCTCGAATTGTCGATTTTTTATTAAAGTGTTATTGCTATAGTGAGTCGATGGTTTATTACTGTTCAGGGAGATGGTAAGAATGTATTCAAGGCCCTACCAAGACGAACTGGTTGTAAAATATATTGAGGTAATTAAAAAAACCTTGAAAAGCTGGGGGGTGAATTTTTCAGGTGTGCGCTATGGAAATATTCCATATTACTATCACGATTTAGTTTTAAGAATCCCTACTGCTAAACCTAGGCAGGTATTTTTGAGCGATGTAATAAAAGGCGATCCTGAGAAGCTTCAGTCAGTTGACTTTATCAAGCGCAAGGCAGAAAAGGGGGGCGATATTTGGCCTCACCTAAGTCGCGGTTGGGGTAGGCTAAAAAATCTAGACAAATTATACAATCACTGGGGCGTATATCATCTACATCTTGGCGAGGATATAGAGAAACATGGATATGTATCAAGAACAGAAGGTGTTCTCCTTCTCTGCATCTCATCAGAAGCTATGTACTTTATCGATGTACGTAGCCACGGGGAGGAATTTCCCGATCTGTGGTATGACATTGGCATCATGAATATAATTCTGAAGAACTGGCCAGATCAGCTTGCCGGGTATAGATCTTTGATGACGGGGCATAATATCTCAGCTAGCTCTATCGAAGAGGTTAAAAAATATAGAGACGAGAATTTCAATATGCCTTTGATTTTGAGCGATGGTAATGCCTACATAAGTCCAGGAATGATATCGTTGCAAGGTTTGTCCTCTAAAGGTGCGATGTATTATGGAGACCTGCTTAGAACTTTTGGTGTTGTAGAGCAGATTTGGCGTGAAGCCCCGAGCGCACTAATAAACACATATTTTCCATGGAGAATTCCTCCAGCTGCCCTTAACCTTTTTGTTGATAGCGTTTGGCCGCTGGTAAGGATTAAGGCGGAGGGTTCTGATATATCCCTGAGCTCGTCTGATGTGTGGGGCTTGGCGCGAGAGGTACTTAGGTAGATTTTAGCTGTTCCATGGCTGGCTAACATCGCAAAGTGAATTCAATTCAACGCTACCTTTGCTGGCTGAAATCCTGGAGGGGAATTCGGGGACGGAATCCGAAACGGCATACTTCGCCAAGTCCTGATATTTAAAGTGCCGTTTCGGGAGCAGTCTTACGTGTAAGATTTAGTATCAGTCTCGTGGCTATGCTGGTTCCGGAGGGGCTCCAATTCTCCCCCTCATTGTCCGTTACGCCCCCGATCTTATATCTGGAATCGAAGCCCGGATAATCCGTGCTCACATAATTCAAGATGGAGTTGACCAAGTGCATCGCATCAGGAATGGGGGACTCCAGCAGGCCGTGCATCGGCAGTGGAATACTGCGAAATTGATGCAGGGGTTTCAGGCAGTGAGTGAAGTTATTATCCCTAGTGCACCCCATTGGCCATGGACGAAGCCCGAGTGGGTTAGGGCAGAGTGTCGGTGGGATGCAGTTATGTCTCTTGAATCCATTTAAGTATGGACGTCCATAGGCGGGGTCAATGCCTCTGTATGCCGTGGTCTTTGGCAGTGTCCATGCCTTGAAAGACACCTTTACACGTTCAGCGTGATGCGGCGGGCAGGGTATTGCAGCGCAGAATTGAGAATGGCGCTGCGCACCCGGTCCTTGCTTTCCTTGACCGCCGTTTCCGGCAAGCCCACCAGCGTCAGGGATGGCAAACCATTGGCCATATGCACTTCGACGGTGACGGCGGGGGCTTCCACGCCAATCTGGGCGCGGCTGTGGACGATGGCGAGGGACATGCTCGTTCCTTGAACAATGGAGACCGCTTCCTGCGGTTTCTCAAAGGTAGTCGAGGGAACGGAAGTACAACGAATCAGACTTTTACAGGACGTATCAACGTGCAAAGGCGCCGGGATACTTATCCAGGTAAGCGCCGTTGAGTTGAGTGTCTGGGGTGCGCATAAAGGTGCGGAAATTGGGAATCAGGAACACCAGCAGTGACAACCCCAGCACCATCGCTCCCAGCGACGCGATGGTCAGGGCGACGCCGAGGTAAGCGATCAAGCCATTCATGGCGAAACTGCCCAACGGGCTGGCTGCCGCGGACAGGAAGGACACGGTGGCGAACATCCGGTTGCGATGTTGCTTGGGGGTCGCCAGCAGCCTCACGGCAGAGGTCGGAATGTTGATCAGCATCAGGCCCACCCCACCGCAGAAAAACGCCAGGGGCACGACGACTATCGATGAGAGCGTGCCGGCCAGCCACATATTGCCGCCCAACAGCGCAAAGCCTGCGGCGACACACAGGTCGCGGGACACCCGATAGGTCAACCAACCGGTGATCTTGTAGCTGCCCGCCAGGATGCCCAGGCCGAAGCACGCATCCAGCAGGCCGAGGTAAGTGATCGGGAAGTGGATAACCGTCTTCACGTAGAGCGGCAGCAGGATGGTAAAAAACGGAAACAGGGCAAAGTTGACGAGCATCGCCACAAGGGCCAGGTAGAACTCGACTTTCACCTGATAGACCGCCTTGAACCCCGAGTAAATCATGCGCCAGCCGCTGGCAGCCGGGCTTTGTTCATCGGGGGCGCTGGCGCCGAGGCGGAGTGGGATCGAGGTAATCAGCACTGCCGCGCCAAGCATCGCAAAGAAGTCGACGGTAAACGCCAGCGTGGTGCCGAAGCTGAAAATCAATGCGCTGGCCATGACTGGCCCAAGCAGGTTGGAAACGGACGAGAGCATGCTTTTGGTGCGCATGGCCAGTGAGACCTGATCGTCACGCGCAAACAAGGGAATGATCGATGACTGCAACGGGTCACGCACACCTGCGACGGCACTGCTGACTAGCATCAGGGCGCCGACGCTCCAGGGGTTGAACAGCTGAGTCGTAGACAGAAAAACCATCGACAGCGCGGTCAGCACGCTGGTCAGGGATGCCAGCCTGAGGATCAGGATCTTGTTGTACTTGTCGCCCAGCCATCCCAGCAGCGGGCGGGCCAGCACCTCTGCCGCGATGGAGCAGGCGATCATGTTGGCGAAGGCGAGGGCGGAACCGGTTTCCTGCAAGGCCCACCACGCCACGGCGAGTTGGTTGCAGCGGCCACCGAGTACCACCAGCAAAAAGCTGAATTGTATTTTCAGCAGGCGCCGGTCGAGGGCCGGCAAGCCCCACATGGACCGATTGATGCCGGTTATTCGCCCGCTGGCGTCAACCGCGCTTCCAGCTCGGCCACTTTGGCCTCCAGGCTCTCCAACCGCGCACGCGTTCGGGCCAGCACTACCATTTGGCTATCAAACTCTTCCCGGCTCACCAAGTCGAGCTTGCTGAAACCGCTTTGCAGCAATGCCTTGAATTGGCTTTCGATTTCATTGCGGGGCAACGGCGTGTCACCGCTGAACAGGCGAGAGGCGTGGCCGCTCAGGGCGTCGAGGAGGTCTTTGGGCGCGAGCATGGGAAATATTCCGGAAAACAGTTGGCCGGCAGTGTATCACGCAGCGTCTATAGTCTTTTTCACGACGGCGGGCGCACGCTTTTCGCGCAGAGGGCCGGGCGGCGGCGCACTGTTTTTGTGCGCATTGCAACCGCCGAAGAGGCCCGCAGGTGGGCATAAGTGGGCAAAGGACTGATTTCAGTGATTTTTACGGAGCTGGCAAGGTTTCTGCTTAGACGATCATGACCCATGCACTGATGCAGTCGCTGTGACGAATGCAGTGCGCCGACGGATCAGGGGTACAGGTTTCGTCACCAGTGGTTCGCTGGCGTCGCAAAGGCAAATGCCGAGGCGACGACGCGTTACAAAGCCAGGCACTGCGCTTAGACTTGAGACGGGTTTGTTTTCCTGGGGCAAGTCCACCAATTCGGGAGAGAGTTTTCATGAAGCTAGTCACTGCCATCATCAAGCCGTTCAAGTTGGACGATGTGCGCGAGTCGTTGTCCGAGATCGGCGTGCAGGGCATTACCGTTACTGAGGTCAAAGGCTTCGGTCGGCAGAAGGGTCATACCGAGCTGTATCGCGGCGCGGAATACGTGGTCGATTTCCTGCCGAAGGTGAAGATTGATGTCGCCATTGACGACAAGGATCTTGATCGGGTTATCGAGGCGATAACCAAGGCCGCCAACACCGGCAAGATCGGTGACGGCAAGATCTTCGTGGTCAATCTGGAACAGGCTATTCGCATCCGTACCGGCGAAACCGATACCGACGCAATCTAAGCCGCCAAACCCCAACGCCCCAGGAGAAAACAATATGACTCTGCGTAAATTCGCAGGGCTCGGAGCCCTGTTGTCCATCGTAATGCCAAGCTTGGCCATGGCGGCAGACGAAGTGGCTGCTCCAGTCCTCAATTCCGGCGACACCGCCTGGATGCTGACCGCCACCGCTTTGGTGCTGTTCATGACCATCCCTGGCCTGGCGCTGTTCTACGGCGGCATGGTCCGTTCCAAGAATATTCTGTCGGTGATGATGCAGTGCTTCGCGATCACCGGCCTGATCAGCATCCTGTGGGTCGTCTACGGCTACAGCATCGCGTTCGATACCACCGGTATGGAACAGGGCGTCGTCAATTTCAACTCCTTCTTCGGCGGCATGGGCAAGGCATTCCTGGCGGGCGTGACCCCAGCCAGCATCACTGGCCCTGCGGCATTGTTCCCGGAAGCGGTGTTCATCACCTTCCAGATGACCTTCGCCATCATCACTCCGGCGTTGATCGTCGGTGCCTTCGCCGAGCGTATGAAGTTCTCTGCGATGCTGATCTTCATGGCGATCTGGTTCACCCTGGTCTACGCGCCGATCGCGCACATGGTGTGGAGCGGCAACGGTGGCCTGATGTGGGACTGGGGCGTGCTGGACTTCGCTGGCGGCACCGTGGTGCATATCAACGCCGGTGTGGCTGGCCTGGTGGCGTGCATCGTGCTCGGCAAGCGCAAAGGCTTCCCGACCACCCCGATGGCTCCGCACAACCTCGGTTACACCCTGATCGGCGCGGCGATGCTGTGGATCGGCTGGTTCGGCTTCAACGCCGGCTCCGCGGCTGCGGCCAACGGCACTGCCGGCATGGCGATGCTGGTCACCCAGATCGCTACCGCTGCTGCTGCGCTGGGCTGGATGTTCGCCGAGTGGATCACCCACGGTAAGCCAAGCGCACTGGGCATTGCCTCGGGCGTAGTCGCTGGCCTGGTTGCAATCACCCCAGCCGCAGGCACCGTGGGCCCGATGGGCGCCCTGGTGATCGGCCTGGTTGCCGGTGTGATCTGCTTCTTCTGCGCCACCAGCCTCAAGCGCAAGCTGGGTTACGACGACTCCCTGGACGCCTTCGGCGTGCACGGTATCGGCGGCATCGTCGGTGCGATCCTCACCGGTGTGTTCGCAGCCCCTGCGCTGGGCGGCTTCGGCACGGTGACTGACATCGCTGCGCAAGTCTGGATCCAGTGCAAAGGCGTTGGCTTCACTGTGATCTACACGGCGATCGTGACCTACATCATCCTCAAGGTGCTGGACATGGTCATGGGCCTGCGGGTGACCGAAGAGGAAGAGGCCGTCGGCCTCGACCTGGCGCAACACAACGAGCGCGGCTACAACTTGTAATAGCGTGAAAAAAAGATGCCCGGCTTGCCGGGCATTTTTTTGCCTGGCGTTTGTCAGTCATACCAATGTGTAGCGGTTTTTACGCCGTGTTTGTGATGGGATGCACACGGCACTTTTCAGCGTGCGAATGTCTTACAGGCATGTAGGCGTATTCGACACTTTGTTTTTTCCCAGAGCGCGCTAGAATGCGCGCCGATGGGCGCAGAACTGTATTTATCTGGGCGAGCACCGTGATCATGGCGGTGCTCGTAAAGTCCTCGCCACCTTGCACGGTGATGGGGCATAAGCCACTGGTTACCCAGTGGATGTTGATTTTCTTCCGGCTGCCTCGACAGAGGGTGAAGCTGGGCTATAACTAATCTGCTTTTCGCAAGTCATGAGGTAGAACATGAGCGACGATGATCTGGAAAACGACGAACTCGAAGTAGGTGACGAAGACGACACCGAAGAAGGTCTGGAAGCGGCGGCGGAAGACGTTGCTGACGACGACGGTGGCGATGACGCACCTGCCCCGGCTGCCAAAGGCAAAGCCAAGGCAGCGGTGTCGGTCGATGAATTGCCGAGCGTTGAAGCCAAGAACAAAGAGCGTGATGCCCTGGCCCGTGCGATGGAAGAGTTCCTCGCTAAAGGCGGCAAAGTGCAGGAAGTCGAGGCCAACGTGGTGGCGGATCCACCGAAGAAGCCGGATAACAAGTACGGCAGCCGACCTATCTGAGGTCAGCACCCGCTTGTAAGAAAAAGCCCGCCGTCGCTGCGGGCTTTTTCATGTCTAGCGCAATACCCTGTGGGAGCGGGCTTGCCCGCGATGGCGCAGTGTCAGTCAATGAAAATGTGCCTGATAGACCGCTATCGCAGGCAAGCCAGCTCTCACATTGGGTTCGGTGTCAGTTCCAGCTGCGGAGCAACTCTGGCAGCTCCGCCAGGTTGCGAATCTCGGCATCCGGACGCTTATCCGCATCCCACGCCTTGCCCGTCGGGTTAAACCACACCGCTCGAAGCCCCGCCTGCTGCGCCCCAGCAATGTCGTCCCCTGGGTGATCGCCAACATGCACCGCCGCATTGGCATCCACCCCACCACGCTGCAACGCTTCCTGAAACAATCGCGCATCCGGCTTGGCAATGCCGATGTCTTCAGCGCGCAGGGCAAAGTGGAAGTAATCCGCCAGGCCAACACGCTGCACGTCGGCATTGCCGTTGGTGATCACCCCCAGCAGGAAGTGCCGGCGCAGCGCCCGGAGCATGGGCTCCGCTTCGGGGAAGGGGGTGAGTTGGTGCCGCGCGTGAATGAACGCTTCGAAGCACACATCCGCCATTTCCGTAGCCTCGGGCTGTGGATAACCGGCTTCTTCAAACGCATGCATCAACACCCGGTGGCGCAGGATGCTGATCCGGTGTTTCAGCTCGGGATGGCGCTCCAGCACCTGTTGGCGAAGACTGGCGAAATGCTCCAGCGGCAAGTCGCCGACCTTGGCGGCGTTAAGCGCCAGCCATTCTCGCATCGACGCTTCGGCACTGATGATGACGGGTACGTTGTCCCAGAGTGTGTCGTCCAGGTCGAAGGTGATCAGCTTGATACTCATGAGTCGCCGCCCTTGATTCGTTTGGCCCGTGGATGGGCGCTGTCGTACACCGTTGCCAGGTGTTGGAAGTCCAGATGGGTGTAGATCTGTGTGGTCTTGATGTCGGAGTGGCCGAGCAGCTCTTGAACCGCGCGCAGGTCCTGGGATGATTCCAGCAGGTGGCTGGCAAAAGAGTGTCGCAGCATGTGTGGGTGCAGGTTCTGGCCCAGCTCGCGCTCGCCGGCCGCCTTGACCCGCACTTGAATCGCCCGTGGCCCCAGGCGCCGGCCTTGCTGGCTGACAAACACCGCATCATCCGCCGGATTGGTCAGCAGGCGCAGCGGTAACCACAGGAGCAAGGCTTCGCGGGCTTTGCGGCCCACCGGCAACACGCGGGTCTTGCTGCCTTTACCGAGTACCTGTACCAGGCCGTCCGCCAAGTCCAACTGGTCGAGATTCAAGCCAGTCAGCTCCGACAGGCGCAGGCCCGATGAATAGAACAGCTCAAGGATGGCCTGGTCGCGATGGGCCAGGAAGTCATCTTCAACGGCGCCATCCAGCAATTGCAGGGCGCGGTCGGTATCCAGGGTCTTGGGCAGGCGCCGTTCGCCCTTGGGTGGTGACAGGCCGTTGGCCGGGTCGTGATCGCACAGGCCTTCGCGGTTCAAATAGTGATAGAGCCCGCGTACCGCCGAGAGCAGGCGCGACAGGCTGCGCGAGGATTGACCTGCCTGGTGCAGGCGCGCGATCAGGCTGCGCAGGCTCTGGATATCCAGGGCCTTCCAGCTGCCGATCTGTTGTTTTTCGCAGTAGGCCAGGACCTTGTTCAAGTCCCGCCGGTAGGCTTCCAGGGTGTGGGGCGACACCTGGCGCTCGTTGCGCAGGTGAGCGCAATAAGCGTCCAGTTGCCGTTCCATGGCTAGCGCACCGCGCGCAGGGCGGTGGTGAAGCGCGGCAGGACGCGGCCCAGTACCTCGGCGATGTAGGTCAGGAACAGCGTGCCCACTGAGCTTTTGTAATGCTGTGGATCACGGCTGGCGATGGCCAGCACGCCGTGCAGGCCTTGATGGCTGAGCGCGACCACCGCCGTGGAACCTATCTGCTTGCGCTGTTCGGCACCAAACAGGAAGTCCAGCTCATGTTCGCGCAAGGTGCCGCTGATGGTCTTGCCTTCGGACAACAGGCCGCCGATGGCGGTTTGTGCGTCGCTGCCACTGACCCAGCGTCCCACCGGCATCGGGTTGTCGCTGAACAGGATCAGGCTCACGAACGGCACCTGGAAGTCCTGGCGCAGGCTGTCTTCCACGGCGATCACCGTTTCTTCCAGGCTGGTAGCGTCCATCAGGGTCAGGATCAGGCGGCGGGTTTTCTCGAACAGGCGGTCGTTGTCGCGGGCGACGTCCATCAGGTGCGAGAGCTTGTGGCGCATCTCGATATTACGCTCGCGCAGGATCTTCATCTGCCGCTCCACCAGCGACACCGTGTCACCACGTTGGTGGGGGATGCGCAGGGCCGGCAGCAGTTCATCATGCTCGACGAAGAAGTCCGGATTAGCCTCAAGGTACGCCGCGACGGCAGCGGCCTCCAGACTTTCACTCGGGAACGCTTCTGCGGGTACTTGAGGCTTATCGGTCATTGGATTGGCTCACTCATAGACGGACCTGTCCTTCGTATACGCGCGAGGCCGGCCCGGTCATCAGCACCGGGTGGCCAGGGCCTGCCCACTCGATGGACAAGCGTCCGCCGGGCAGGTCGATCAGCAGCGGCGAATCCATCCACCCCTGGCTGATCGCGGCCACGGCAGCGGCGCAAGCACCGGTGCCGCAGGCCTGGGTTTCGCCGGCGCCGCGTTCCCATACACGCAATTGCGCGCGGTTACGGTCGATCACCTGCAGGAAGCCCACGTTGACCCGCGCCGGAAAGCGCGGGTGGTGTTCGATTTTCGGCCCCAATTCATGCACGGGGGCGTTATTGATGTCGTTGACCCGCAGCACCGCATGGGGGTTACCCATGGACACGGCGGCGATATCGACGGTCTTGCCATCAACGTCCAGCGCGTAGCTGACAGCTTGCTCGGTAGCCTGGAACGGGATGTCCGCCGGCACCAGGCGTGGCGCGCCCATGTTGACACTGATCTGGCCATCACTGCGGATATCCAGCTCGATCACGCCACTCTTGGTCTCGACGCGGATCTGCCGCTTGGCGGTCAGGCGCTTGTCCAGCACAAAGCGGGCAAAGCAGCGTGCACCGTTGCCGCACTGTTCCACTTCGGAACCGTCGGAGTTGAAGATCCGGTAACGGAAATCCACCTCCGGGTTGCTCGGCGCTTCGACGATCAGCAATTGGTCGAAACCAATGCCGGTGTGACGGTCGCCCCACTGTTTAGCGTGCTTGGGCAGAATATGCGCGTGCTGGCTGACCAGGTCGAGGACCATGAAATCATTGCCCAGCCCGTGCATCTTGGTAAAACGCAGCAGCATGGCTTACTCCGGCAGCAGGCTTTCGCCAGCATACAACTCGGCTACCGTCTCGCGGCGACGCACTTCAAACGCTTGATCACCGTCCACCAGCACCTCGGCGGTACGGCCGCGGGTGTTGTAGTTGGAACTCATGACAAACCCGTAGGCACCGGCCGAATGCACGGCCAGCAGATCGCCTTCTTCCAGGGCCAACTGACGGTCCTTGGCCAGGAAGTCGCCGGTCTCGCAGATCGGGCCGACGATGTCGTAGGCGCGGGCTTCGCTGGCGCGCGGCGTCACGGCGGTGACATTCATCCAGGCCTGGTACAGCGCCGGGCGGATCAGGTCGTTCATCGCCGCATCGACGATGGCGAAATCCTTGTGCTCGGTGTGCTTGAGGTACTCGACCTGGGTCAGCAGCACGCCGGCATTGGCGACGATATAGCGGCCAGGCTCGAACATCAGCGTCAGGTCGCGGCCTTCGATGCGCTCGCGCACCGCCTGGATATAGTCGGCAATCAGCGGCGGCTCTTCGTCGCGATAACGCACGCCCACGCCACCACCGAGGTCGATGTGGTGCAGGTAGATGCCGCATTCACCGAGACGGTCGATCAATGCCAGCAGGCGGTCGAGCGCATCCAGGAACGGCGGCAGCGTGGTCAGTTGCGAGCCGATATGGCAGTCGACACCCAGCACTTCCAGGTTCGGCAGTTGCGCGGCGCGGATGTATACGTCCTCGGCGTCGGCAATGGCGATGCCGAACTTGTTCTCTTTGAGACCGGTGGAAATGTAGGGGTGGGTGCCGGCATCGACGTCCGGGTTGACGCGCAGGGAGATCGGCGCGCGAACGCCCATTTCGGCGGCCACGACCTGCAGGCGTTCCAGCTCGTCGGTGGATTCGATGTTGAAGCAATGCACGCCGACTTCCAGGGCGCGGCGCATGTCATCGCGGGTCTTGCCGACGCCGGAGAACACGATCTTGTCAGCCTTGCCGCCAGCGGACAGTACACGTTCCAGCTCGCCACGCGACACGATGTCGAAACCAGCGCCGAGGCGGGCCAGGACATTCAGTACGCCGAGGTTGGAGTTGGCCTTGACCGCGTAGCACACCAGGTGCGGCACACCGTCGAGGGCATCGGTAAACGAGCGGTACTGGGCTTCGATATGCGCACGGGAATACACATAGGTTGGGGTGCCAAAGCGCTGGGCAATCGCGGACAACGCCACGCCTTCCGCGAACAGCTCGCCGTCCCGGTAGTTAAAAGCGTCCATGGAAGTCCCTTATTCGTAGGTGTCGTGCTTATGCGCTTTGGAAGGCTTTTGCGACGATTGCGCCTGTTCATTCGGATCTTTGCTGTCATCGGGCAGGTACAGCGGGCCTTTTTGACCACAGGCACTAACGAGGCAAGCGACCGCGACGAGCGCAGCAAGGGAAGAGATCAGGCGCTTCATGGCGAAATCCTTGAATATGCATTAATTGCGCCCGAGTATACCGACCACCCGCCAGCTTGCCTATGCGCTGGAATACCCGTCCGGCGGGGGTTTGCCGACACGGCCGGGAAGCGGACTACGCTGCTTGAGGATTTTCCACGCCGTCAATCGTGTTGAAATCGGTATCCTTTGCAATCGGCGGGGCTCGCCCGTATCGTGCGGCGCTTGAGCAAAACCAGACACTTTTGAGGTTGCCACAATGAGTTTGACCGAAGCCCGTTTTCACGACCTGGTGGATTCGACCCAGCAGGCGCTGGAAGATATTTTCGACGACAGCGGCCTGGACGTGGACCTGGAAAACTCGGCCGGCGTGCTGACCGTCAAGTTCGAAAGCGGCCAGCAACTGATCTTCAGTCGCCAGGAGCCGCTGCGTCAGCTGTGGCTGGCGGCGCGTTCCGGTGGCGTGCACTTCGACTACGACGAAGAAAGCGGCAAATGGCAGTGCGACAAGAGTGAAGAGTTGCTGAGTGAAATGCTCGCGCGCCTGGTCAGCGAGTACACCGGCGCCGACCTGGAATTCGACGAGATCTGACCGTGACCCAGCCTGCACCCGTCCGCCCGCCGAAGCCGCTGTTCAGTAATGTCAGCCCGGCGGTGCCGTCACCTTGTATCAGTTTGTGTCGCCTAGACGAGCAGAAAGTCTGCCTCGGCTGCTTCCGCCACGTGGAAGATATCCGTGAATGGCGCTCTGCCGACGATGCGCGGCGCCGGGTGATCTGCGCCGAGGCCGAGCAGCGCCGAGCCCAAGCCTGAGGCCGTCTTGTTTATTTGTGACGCTGTGGTAGTGTCCGGGTACGCCTCAACTCATCGAGGCCCGTGAGAACCCCGCCTTTTCCTGGCGGGGTTTTGCTTTTTTGTGCAGAAAAAAGGAGTCTGCCTGAATCATGACCACCGCACCGTCCATCATCCTCACCCGCCTTGACGTGCAGCGTCTGGAGCAACTGATCGACCGCTTGGGCGACGAATCTCCCGGCGTCGAAGCGTTGCAAGCCGAACTCGACCGCGCCGAAGACGTGGTTGGCCACGATGAAGTGCCTGCGGGTGTCGTGACCATGAACTCCAGCGTGCATTGCCGTGAGCAAGGCAGCGGCAAGGACTACCACCTGACCCTGGTCTACCCGAAACACGCCAATGCCGATGAGGGCAAGATCTCGATCCTGGCTCCCGTGGGCAGCGCGTTGCTCGGTTTGCAGGTTGGTCAGCACATCGATTGGCCGGCACCGGGCGGCAAGACCCTCAAGCTGGAACTGCTCAATGTTGAAGGACAACCTAAAGACGGCGGCGCCTTCCCTCTCTAAATCTGACTCAGCGCCACGTTGAGCGACAGCTCCAGCTCGGCCTTGTAACGCAGGTACAGGTTGCTCGGGCTTTGCACATCGCCGAGCAGGCCGGACAGGTCCAGGTCGGTGATGTAGCAGCGGTAACGCTCGATCTCCCGGCGTTGCCCGACGATTTCCTGGGCGACCACTGCAAAGAGTTGGTCGCCAAATTCCAGTTCGGAAAACTCTCGCTGATTGCAGTACAAGGTAATGCCCACCTGGCCTGGGGCGGCCTTGCCGATAATCGCCTGCACGTCGTAAAACGGTTTGTTCGCCGGGTTCAGCGGCGCAGGTCGAGGTTCGATGCCGCGCGCGCGGCCGTTGCCAGATGGCAATAGCTGGTAATACAAGACCTGTACCGCGCCCAGCGGCTCTTGCGGGTCCAGCGGCGACAGCGCGTCCCGGCGATAAATGATCGACTGCAAGAAACGCTGCAACGGCGCCAACAGGCTCTGTTCATCGTGAAACGGCAGGCGCTGTTGCCAGAGCGCGTTGAATTCATCCAGCACATACAGCTCGGCGAAGCCTTCGTTGACCCGGTAGAACACCTGCACGCAATCGGCCATCCCCATCGGCAGCAGCAGCGCCAGGTCGTGGTCTTCCAGGGCCATGGCGTCCAGGTGCAACGGGCTGTAGTTGGCTAATTCTTCGCTGAGGTAGGCGATCAGCGCATTCTGGGTCGGCAGGGATACATGGGTGGCCTGGCCCGGCATCAGTTCCATCACGTGATAGTGCTGCTGCACCTGAAGCAAATAGCGGTGATTGCCCTGACCGAGCAGCAGGTTCTGCGCTGTGTCGAAGATTTCTTCCACGCGCTGGGCAATGAACTGCGCACGGTTGTGACAGAAACAACGCACCCGCAGGCGTGGCAGATGGTCCGACGGCAACTGGTTGAGGTAGTCGCGCAGGCAGTCGAGCAGCGCGTGCGGGCCGTCAAAGCGGCTGACCATCACCTCGTTCCAGCTGTTGAGCGTGACCTGGTCCAGGGTCAGCACCAGGTTGTCCCGTACACCGGCATAGCTCAGGGAGTCGGTGCGCTCGGTGGTCATCAGGATATTAAGGTCGCGGTGATGCTTGAGCGGGTCGACGCCGACGTTGATCAGCAACAACACTTCCTCCGGCACGGCCGAGCGCAGCAGGCGCTCTTCATCCACGCTGGCCAGGGGCAGGGCGATGGTTTGTTGCAGGCTGCCCAGCAGGTTGAACAGCTCAAATTCGGTCATGTCGCTGGTGCCGGGGTGCAAGGCCAGGCGGGTGCTGCTGTCGATCACGCCGTTGCGATGGCACCAAGTGAGCATTTCCAGCAGGTCGCGGCTGCGCTTGATCGGCGCAAAATGCTCCCATTCCAGCGCCGTGAGGTTACCGTTGTAAAGGCCCCAGTGGTGCTGGCCCGGCTCCTTGCGGTTGGGCGATTGCACCAGGGTCAGGGTGTCTTCGGCCAAGTCCGGGGCAATGCCGGGGTTGATGAACTCGACCTTGCCGGCCTTGCGTTCAAAGGCGGCGTACAGGCGCCGACCCAGCACATTGAGGTCGCGCTTGTTGATCAGGCTGACCGTTTGTTCGGTGCGGGCGAATTGGGTCAGGAAGCGGTAACTGTAATTGAGCTCGCTGACCAGCGCCCGACGCTCGGAGGCAACCTGGCGCACCTTCCATTGACTGCGGCTGTCGAGCAACGCCAATTGGCGCTGGTCCCAGCCCCATTCATGGGCCAGGCGCTCCAGCAGCAGGCGTTGCCAACTGGTGGTGCGCTGGCCCGCGCTGAGCTTGCGGTTGACCTTCAGGTACAGCGCGCGCCGCACCAGTTCCAGGCGCTCGGGCTCGTTGCGGGCCTTGAGGTATTCCTCGATACGGCGGTACACCACGATGTACGGGTCCAGCTCATCCAGATCCATCTGGTTGGCGAACACCGCTCGCTTGAAGCGCAGGCTCAGGCAGTGCACGTTCGGGTGTTCGCTGGCGTAGACCTCGGTCAGCAGCAGCTTGAGCACGGATTTGTAGGGTGACTCGATGCCTTTGAACAGTTGCCACAGCCCGGCACCAATGAATTCGCCTGGGGGAATGCGCGCCAGGTGACCCAGGTCGAGGGTTTCGTCGGCGCGGATAAAACGCTTGGAAATCAGCGTGTGGGTGAACTCGGCATAACGGGTTTCTTCATACACCGGCACCAGCCACCAGATCGGTGTGCGTCCGGCCAGCCAGATGGCGGTGCGGTAGAACTCATCCAGCAACAGGTAATGCTGGGTGGTGCCGCAGTCGTCGGAGCTCAGTTGCGTGTCGCGCTCTCCGAGCACAAAGCGTGTCGGCTCGATCAGGAAGAAGTGCGCCTCGGCGCCCATGGTCAGGGCCCAGGCCTCCAGCAACTGGCACTTTTTGCGCAGTTCGGCCAGCTCAGTTTCGCTCAGGTCCGGGGCGTGACACACCCACACGTCCATATCGCTCTGGTCGGCCTGGGCCAGGGTGCCCAGGCTGCCCATCAGGAACAGGCCATGGATCGGTCGCGGCGGGTTGCCGTGGCGCGGTTTGTAGGAGAACGAACGGGTCAGGCGCTGGGCTTCGGTGAGGGCTTGGGCTTCCGGTTCGTAATTCGACAGGCCTGCTGGCGTACTGCCCGACACATAACCCGGCAGCAACGGATGGTTGACGTGGAAAAACAGCGGCAATAGGTTCAGCACGCTTTGCTGGCGCGGCGTCAGCCCCTCGATGGCCCGGGCCATGCGGCCTTCATTGAGGGCCATGAACCGCGCGCGCAACTGGGCCAGCACCTTGCGGTCGATGCCTTCGTCCAGGTCGGGGCGGATTTCATGGGTGCGGGTCATGTCGAACTCGGTGGCTCGCAGGGCCCGACGTGGGCGGCCGTGTAGGAGTTTACAGCCAGTAGCGTAGGAGGTTTAGAGGGAAATGGTTTTTGACGTCAGAATTTTTGCACTTCCACAGCAACGCCCTCGGAATCCGCAGGAGGCGGACTCCATGGGCGTATCAGATATCAGGCGGCTTCTTTGGTCGTGGCAGTGGTCAAGATAGTCAGCAGGGTCTGGGCCTGCTCTGCGGCGTCCCGGCCAAGGCTGGTCAGGTAGCCCCCGTCCGGCTGGTCGATAAGCCCTTTCGCGTGGAGGCGTTTGGCAGCGGCGATGGCAGTCGGCGCGGCGGTCTGGTGGACTTTCAGACCTTCTTTGGTGCTGTCCAGGGGGAAGAGTACAAGGATTTCCAGTTCGGCAACCAACTCAGGGGTATACGACATAAGGACTCCAGACTTTCTAAGAATTTATTAGAGGCTAGCAGGCCATAAGGTGAACGCACTTTGCCGAACTGTCCAGTGTGTTGCCGCGTGTTGGATTTATTGCTTTTCGGGCGGCAATTCCGGCAGCGCGCGCAGTGCAGTTTCATACCATTCGGTATTGAAGGCGCGGTCCTCTTCCAGCAGCGCGTCGATCTCGATAGCCAGCACGTGAGCCATCAGTTGCAGGATATCTTCACGCTCGTAGCCCACCAGGGTCAGCTTGTTGAACGTGGCCTTGGCGGCCGGTGGGTTTTCGCTCTCGATCTGGTTCTCGATCGCTTCGGTCAGGGTGGTTTCGGCGAATTCTTCTTCGTCGTTGTCGATATCGGTCGGCTCGCTCATGGCAGGCTCCTCAAGGAAAGGGCGCCAGTCTAACTCCATTCAGGCCGGTGATGCTTCTGGTCAGGGCTGGCGTCGGGATCTATAACACTTGCAGCCAACCCCATTTCCGGCCTGGAGGCACCTGCAATGCTCAAGCTCTACGGATTCTCGGTCAGTAACTACTACAACATGGTCAAGCTGGCGCTGCTGGAGAAAGGGCTGCCTTTCGAAGAGGTGCCTTTTTACGCTGGTCAAACCCCCGAAGCCCTGGCCGTGAGCCCGCGGGGCAAGGTGCCGGTGCTGGGCGTGAAACAGGGTTTTATCAACGAAACCAGCGTGATCCTCGAATACATCGAACACACCCAGGAAGGGCCGGCGCTGCTCCCGGCCGAGCCGTTCCAGCGTGCACTGGTGCTGGCGCTGTGCCGAGAAATCGAGCTGTACATCGAGTTGCCTGCCCGTGCGTGTTTTGCCGAGGCGTTTTTTGGCATGCCGGTACCGGAGGCAATCAAGGAGAAGTCCAAGGCCGAGTTGCTGTTGGGTTTCGGGTCGTTGGGCAGGCACGGCAAGTTCGCACCCTATGTGGCGGGGGAGAGTTTCACCATTGCCGATCTGTATTTCATGTACAGCGTGAACCTCGCCTGCGCGGTGGGCGAGAAGCTGTTTGGCCTGGATCTGCTGGCTGAAATGCCGGCGGCCAAGGCGTTGCTGGAAAGGTTGCACGCCATGCCCAACGCTCAGAAAGTGGCGGCGGACAGAGAGGCGGCGATGCCGGCGTTTATGGCGATGATCGCGGCCAAGAAATAGATTTTTGGCGTCTGGCAGGACGCTATCGCGGGCAAGCCCGGCTCCCACATTGGAATGCGATTTCCTGTGGGAGCTGGCTTGCCTGCGATGCTTTTAGCGGCTGGCGAGCAATTCCTGGCCGCGCAACACAGCTGCTTTCACCTGCGCCGGTGCAGTACCGCCGATGTGATTACGGGCATTTACCGAGCCTTCCAGGGTCAGCACGGCAAACACGTCCTGCTCGATCTGGTCGCTGAACTGACGCAGTTCTTCCAGGCTCATTTCCGCCAAGTCCTTGCCGGTGTCGACGCCATATTTAACTGCGTGGCCAACGATTTCGTGGCAATCGCGGAACGGCAGGCCACGGCGTACCAGGTAGTCCGCCAGGTCGGTCGCGGTGGAGAACCCGCGCAACGCCGCTTCACGCATGATCGCGTGCTTGGGCTTGATCGCCGGGATCATGTCGGCAAACGCGCGCAAGGAGTCGCGCAGGGTGTCGGCAGCGTCGAACAACGGCTCTTTGTCTTCCTGGTTGTCCTTGTTGTAGGCCAGCGGCTGGCCTTTCATCAGGGTCAGCAGGCCCATCAAGGCGCCGAACACGCGGCCGCTCTTGCCACGCACCAGTTCGGGGACGTCGGGGTTTTTCTTTTGCGGCATGATCGAGCTGCCGGTGCAGAAACGGTCCGGCAGGTCGATGAACTGGAATTGCGCGCTGGTCCACAGCACCAGCTCTTCGGAGAAACGTGACAGGTGCATCATGGCGATGCTGGCGGCGGCGCAGAATTCGATAGCGAAGTCACGGTCCGACACGCCATCCAGGGAGTTGCCGCCTACGGCGTCGAAGCCCAGCAATTGAGCGGTGTATTCGCGGTCGATCGGGTAGGTGGTGCCGGCCAGCGCGGCGCTGCCCAATGGCATGCGGTTGGCACGCTTGCGGCAATCCACCAGACGCTCGTAGTCGCGGCTGAGCATTTCGAACCAGGCCAGCAGGTGGTGGCCGAACGTCACCGGTTGCGCGGTCTGCAGGTGAGTGAAGCCCGGCATGATGGTGTCCGACTCACGCTCGGCCTGTTCCAGCAAACCTTTTTGCAGGCGGGTGATTTCGGACAGGATCAGGTCGATTTCATCACGCAGCCACAGGCGGATATCGGTGGCCACCTGGTCGTTACGGCTGCGACCGGTGTGCAGCTTCTTGCCGGTCACACCGATGCGGTCGGTGAGGCGGGCCTCGATGTTCATGTGCACGTCTTCCAGGTCGACGCGCCAGTCGAAGGTGCCGGCCTCGATCTCGCCACGGATGGTGGTCAGGCCGTCGATGATGCTGTCGCGCTCGGCGTCGGTCAGCACGCCGACCTTGGCCAGCATCGTCGCGTGGGCGATGGAGCCCATGATGTCGTGGCGGTACAGGCGCTGGTCGAAGGTGACGGAGGCGGTGAAGCGGGCGACGAAGGCGTCGACGGGTTCACTGAAGCGGCCGCCCCAGGACTGGTTGGTCTTGTCGGTGCTCATGGATTCGCTCGTGATCTGCTTAATAAAGAGGCATGGAAGTGTGCCGGCGATAATAACAGGGTTGCCCGTGGACGCGGTGCTGCGGGTCGTCGGCATTTTTATTTGTGCAAAGGATGGCTAAGTGCCTTGCCGCCGAACGCGTCCAGGACGAGACTGGGTACAGGGGTTTATTGAAACGATATTTGACGATTGAGCAATGTCGTCTCAGTGAGCGTCTACAGTTGGACTGATAGTGTGTGAATGCACCAAAGTCGGGTGATGCGGTCAGAGCCCAGACTATCCATTTAAAAAGGGGGGTATTCGGATTGTGTATCAGCAAACCCTACGACGATGCCCGAAGGCAGCAGGTCTTGGGCGCTATTGAACAGGTCCGGGTAAATATGGGTGCCACTCTCAGGGCACTTTTTGCCGCTCGCGCTAGTCTTAGCGTGGATCGCTGTGACGCAAGTCACCGCACCTGTCTACGCTATCCTTGTGCGAGACTCACGCAGGAATCCAGCGCAATATGAATGTCCTGATCGTTGATGACGAACCCCAAGCCCGCGAGCGACTGAGCCGTTTGGTCAGTGATCTCGAGGGTTACGCAGTACTCGAACCGAGCGCCACCACGGGCGAAGAGGCGTTGACGCTGATCGACAGCCTCAAGCCGGATGTGGTGTTGCTCGATATCCGTATGCCAGGCCTCGATGGCCTGCAAGTTGCCGCACGACTGAGCGAGCGAGAGTCGCCACCCGCCGTGGTGTTTTGCGCAGCAGGCGATGAGTTTTCCGCGGAGACGCTGGAGGCCAGCGGTGTCAGCTTCCTCACCAAACCGGTGGCTGGCGAAGCATTGCTCAAGGCCCTGAAAAAAGCCGAACGCCCAACCCGTGTGCAACTCGCCGCCCTGACTCAGCCAGCAGCCCAGAGTGGCAACGGGCCGCGCAGCCATATCAGCGCACGCACCCGCAAAGGTATCGAGCTGATCCCCTTGGGCGAGGTGGTCTATTTTATCGCCGATCACAAGTATGTGACCTTGCGCCATCAGGGCGGCGAAGTGCTGCTCGATGAACCGCTCAAGGCGCTTGAGGATGAATTCGGCGACCGCTTCGTGCGTATCCACCGCAATGCGCTGGTGGCCCGCGAGCGCATCGAACGCCTGCAACGCACGCCGCTGGGGCACTTTCAGCTATTCCTGAAAGGCCTGAATGGCGACGCACTGATCGTCAGCCGACGGCATGTGGCGGGTGTGCGCAAGATGATGCAGCAGCTTTAGCCGGAGGGCTGTGGCGAGGCCTGCAATTCATATCCCGGTGCGACGCGGCCAGGGAGGCCCCGCACTTGCTGATTCAAATCAAAGCGTATTTGCCTGAGCTGTTATTATCTGCCGTATCTATTCAGTACGGATTGATCCATGTCCTCTCGCGAAATCCGCATCGCCACCCGTAAAAGCGCCCTGGCCTTGTGGCAGGCCGAATACGTCAAAGCACGCCTGGAACAGGCCCACCCTGGTCTCAAGGTGTCCCTGGTGCCCATGGTCAGTCGCGGTGACAAGCTGCTCGACTCGCCACTGTCGAAGATCGGCGGCAAGGGTTTGTTCGTCAAGGAACTGGAAACCGCGCTGCTGGAGAACGAAGCCGACATCGCCGTGCATTCGATGAAAGACGTGCCCATGGACTTCCCCGAAGGCCTGGGCCTGTTTTGCATCTGCGAGCGCGAAGACCCGCGTGATGCTTTTGTTTCCAACACCTACGCGTCCCTGGATGAGTTGCCTCTGGGTAGCATCGTCGGCACGTCGAGCCTACGTCGTCAGGCACAGCTGCTGACCCGTCGCCCAGACCTGCAGATCCGCTTCCTGCGTGGCAACGTCAACACCCGACTGGCCAAGCTGGACGCCGGTGAATATGACGCGATCATCCTCGCCGCGGCCGGCTTGATTCGCCTGGGCTTCGAAGACCGCATCACCTCGGCCATCAGTGTCGAGGACAGCCTGCCTGCAGGCGGACAGGGCGCCGTTGGTATCGAATGTCGCACCGCCGACAGTGAAATCCACGCCCTGCTCGAACCCCTGGATCACCATGACACCGAAGTCCGCGTCACGGCCGAGCGTGCCCTGAACAAGCACCTCAACGGTGGCTGCCAGGTGCCGATTGCCTGCTACGCCGTGCTTGAAGGTGAAAATCTTTGGTTGCGTGGCCTGGTGGGCGATCCGGACGGCGGCACGCTCCTGACCGCCGAGGTGCGCGGCCCGCAGCGTGAAGCCACGGCCTTGGGTATCCAGGTAGCCGAGGAACTGCTGGACAAAGGCGCTGGTGCCATCCTGCAGAAGGTCTACGGCGAGGCCGGTCCGCAGTGACCGAATGGCGCGTGTTGCTGACGCGGCCTGCCGAGGAGTCGATGGCCCTGGCGGCCTCGTTGTCCGAAGCTGGCATTTTCAGCAGCAGCCTGCCTTTGCTGGATATTGAGCCGCTCCCCGTCACACCTGAACAGCAATCCGTCTTCCATGACCTGGGGCGTTACTGTGCGGTGATCGTCGTCAGTAAGCCGGCGGCGCGCCTTGCCGTGGTGCAGTTGGATCGCGCATGGCCACAGCTGACGTGGTTCAGTGTCGGCGCGGCTACCGCGCAGGTGCTGGCCGAGTATGGCCTCAGTGTTAAGTATCCGCCTACTGGTGACGACAGCGAGGCTTTGCTTCAATTGCCCGCGTTACGCGAGGCTATCGCCCGCCCGGGTGCCCAGGTGTTGATCCTGCGCGGCGAGGGCGGTCGGGAACTGCTGGCGGAGCGTTTGCGTGAACAAGGTGCTAGTGTCGACTATCTGGAGTTGTATCGCCGTTTCCTGCCGGCCTACGACGCCGGGGCACTGATGCAACGCATCCAGTTGGAACGCTTGAACGGCCTGGTGGTCAGCAGTGGGCAGGGTTTTTTACACCTGCAAACCCTGGCTGGAGCCGATTGGCCCCAGGTGGCACAGCTGCCGTTGTTCGTGCCAAGCCCGCGAGTCCTGGAGATGGCGCGGGCCGCTGGCGCAGAAAAAGTTGTGGATTGTCGCGGCGCGAGTGCCGCGGCTTTGTTAGTGGCGATACGGAGTTATCCCGTTCCCACTCTCTGAAACGCAAAGGACGGATACGTGAGCGAAACAGCCTTGCCTAAAGATGAAACCCAACCCGCACTTGATGCGCCGGTTGAGTCACCGGTCTCCGCGCCGCGCCGTGGCAATGGCCTGGCAATCGTGGCCCTGTTGCTCGGCGTTGCCGGCGTGGCCGCTGGTGGTTGGGGAATCTGGCAGGTCCGCGCCCTGCAAGCCAGTAGCCAGCAGCAACTGGGCCAGGTGCAGACCCTCGATGACCAATCCCAGTCCCTCAAGCAAAGCCAGCAACAACTGGCAGCGCGACTGGCGCAGTTGCCGGCTGCGGATGAGCTGGAGGAGCGCCGTCGCCTGGTGGCCCAATTGCAGGGTGATCAGCAGCGCCTGAGCCAACGCCTGGAAACTGTGCTGGGATCCAGCCGCAAGGACTGGCGCCTGGCTGAGGCGGAACACTTGATCCGCCTGGCGAGCCTGCGCCTTTCTGCCCTTCAAGATATCAACAGCGCCCAGGCGTTGGTCCAGGGTGCTGACGAGATTCTTCGCGAGCAAAGCGATCCAGGCGCCTACGCCGCGCGTGAGCAGTTGGCCAAGAGCCTTGCCGCGTTGCGCAGCACCGAGCAGCCGGACCGCACCGGGTTGTACCTGCAATTGGCGGCCTTGCGTGATCAAGTCGTGCAACTGGCAGCTATCGCTCCTGAATATCAGTTGACCGAACCTGCTTCCCAGGGGCGTCCAACCACCGATACGGAAAGCCGCTGGAGCCAATGGTGGGAGCAGATTTCCCGTTACTTCCGCATCGACTTCAACCCGGATGACAACATCCGTCCGCTGCTGGCCGGCCAAGGTTTGAACCAGGTGCGCCTGGCCCTGAGCCTGGCGCTGGAGCAGGCGCAATGGGCAGCGCTCAATGGTGAGTCGGCGGTCTATAGCCGCTCATTGGGCGAGGCGCGCAGCGTGTTGCAGGACAACTTCAACCAAGACAACCCGCAGAGCAAGGCGATGCTGGCGCGTATCGCCGAGCTTGAGCCCAAGGCGGTATCGGTGGTGACGCCGGACCTGGCCGCGAGCCTTGCTGCCGTGCAGGCGTACCTTGAACGTCGTCATCTGTCTGCCGACGAAGCCAAGGCGGCGGCCACGCCGGCGAAGCAGGAGTAGAGCCGATGAAACGTTTCTATGTGATTCTGGTGCTGGCGATTGCAATCTCGCTGGCACTGGCCGTGGGCATTTCGAAACACACCGGCTACGTGCTGATTACCTACCCTCATGTGCTGCATTACGAGTCGAGCTTGTGGGCGACCCTGGTAGCGGTGTTTGCCATCGGCCTGGCGATCTACCTGGTCCGTGTGCTGCTGAGCCTGGTCACCACCTCCGGTGGGGTGGTCAACCCGTGGTCGCGGCGTAACCGCAGCCGTCGCGTGCAGATCGCCATCGAGCAGGGCCAGATGGACCTCGCCGAAGGTCGCTGGGCCAGTGCCGAGCGCCACTTGCATCGTGCAGCCGAAGCCGAACGTCAGCCACTGCTCTACTACCTCGGCGCAGCCCGTGCCGCCAATGAGCAGGGGCGTTACGAAGAGTCCGACGGTCTGCTGGAGCGCGCCTTGGAGCGTCAGCCCCAGGCCGAGCTCGCGGTTGCCCTGAGCCATGCACAACTCCAACTGGACCGCGGTGATACTGACGGCGCACTGACCACCTTGCAGGCCATGCACGAACGTCATCCCCACAACGCCCAAGTCCTGCGTCAATTGCAGCGTTTGCATCAGCAGCGGGGCGATTGGTCGTCGGTGATCCGCCTGCTGCCGGAACTGCGCAAGGATAAAGTGCTGCCCGCCAGCGAGCTGGCCGAGCTTGAGCGTCGCGCGTGGGGCGAGAACCTGAGCCTCGCAGCCCAGCGTGAAGAGCAGGGCGAGGCCGGCTTGCAATCCCTCGAGCGGGCCTGGCAGCAACTCACTTCAGCCCAGCGCCAGGAGCCGCAATTGGTCCTGGCTTATGCCGAGCAACTGCGCCAGTTGGGCGCCGATGCCAAGGCCGAAGAAGCGCTGCGTGGAGCGATAAAGCGCGGCTACGACAGCCATCTGATTCGGCTCTACGGCTTGCTGCGTGGCAGTGACCCCGCCAAGCAATTGAAGTTTGCCGAAGGTTGGCTCAAGGATCACCCAGGTGATGCCAGCCTGCTGCTGACGCTTGGCCGTCTGTGCTTGCAAAACAGCCTGTGGGGCAAAGCGCGGGATTATCTGGAAAGTAGCCTTCAGGTGCAGCGCAATCCCGAGGCCTGTGCCGAGTTGGCGCGATTGTTGGCGCAACTGGGTGATACGGAGCGCAGCAACCAGCTGTTCCAAGAGGGGCTGGGGTTGCTGGATAACCGTTTGCTGGCGTCACCGCTGCCTGTTCCGGTCCGCGCTTGATGTAGGCGATGGTTGATGGTTGGCTCGGATATGTCTGGCAGCCACCCCCTCATTACGTCGAAAAGACGGGCTGTAGAGCGTTTGTGGGCAGCGTCCGACGCTCAATAGCCCAACGTCTTCCATCTTCTGGCGGTAAGTCCTTACCGTCTCGCGGAATCGTCTGCTCTGGCACGTATTGAAAGGGGTCAGGCCTTTCCTCTACCGTAGCGACCTATCTTTCGCGATGCGGATAAAGCATGTCTTTGGCCCCTTCACGCTCCTTGTTTTTCCTTGCGTTCCTGGCAGGTGCGCTGACATTGGGCGCGTCCTTTTACCTCGAGTTCGGCGCCTCCTTGCGCCCTTGCTTCCTGTGCCAGCTGCAAAGAGGGTTCCTGGCGGCTTTCACATTGATCAATCTGGTCGCCGTGATCCATAACCCCCAGCGTTCCGTGGGCTGCGTGTATGGGCTGGCGGGCATGGCCTTCGCGTTGCTCGGCGCCATTACCGCCACACGCCAGGTATTGCTACAAAACGCCGCACCGGGTCAGGCGGCTGATTGCTGGCCTAGCCTGCACTACATGATCGAAAACCTGTCGTTTTCGCAGGCCCTGCAATTGACGGTCAAAGGCACTGTTGACTGCGTGGAGATCAACTGGACGCTGTTTGACTTGAGTGTGCCGGAATGGAGCTTGTTGTTCTTCGTCGGGATGTTGATCCTGGGGGGCATGCAGTTTTCACGGCTGCTTTTAAGCCATCATTTGCGTCCGGTGAGACGCTGAAGGTCAGTTGCGGTTCGTAGGACGGGATTAAACACTTGTATGAACTTTCTGTCCTGCGTACCTTGAAGCCACAGTCATGCGGGCATAATCTGGCCCGCACGTGTCATTGAAACCGTTTGTCAGATGCGGCCTTGTCCGGTTGCTGCTTTATCCTTGAAGTGTTGCGCGGGCACCAGGCGGCAGCGCCCCTATAGGGAAGAGAGATCATCATGCTGGAAAGTTGTCAGAATGCTCAGGAACGCTGGGGTGGGGTGCACAAGCTGATCGACAGCTGGCTGAAGGCACGTCACGAACTGGTTCGGGCCTTTGATGCGCTCGGCGCCAAACCCGAGGCACTGGCGCAGAACCGTGAACCGCTGCAGGATTTCTGCGGCGTGTTGGTGGACTATTTGTCAGCCGGCCATTTCGGCGTCTACGAACAACTGACCAAGGAGGCGGAAGCCTTTGACGATCAGCGTGGCCTGGATTTGGCTGAGACCCTCTATCCGCGTATCGATGTCATCACCGAAAAGCTGCTCGAGTTCACCGACCTGTGTGATGCCGGTAACTGCGTGGCGGATAAATTCAAACAATTGGGTGCGTTGCTGCACGAGCGATTCGAGCTGGAAGATTGCTTGATCGAAGTGCTGCATAACGCGCACAAGGAAGAGTCTGCTACCCAGGCTTGATCGCTCGATAGCGATAAACAAAAAACGGTGCCCATGACGCACCGTTTTTTATTGGATCAGGAACGAGTTCCGAGCAATTCGATCTCGAACACCAATGGCGTGTAAGGCGGAATCAATTCGCCGGCGCCATCCGCGCCATAGGCCTGGGCCGATGGAATCACCAGCCGCCATTTCGCCCCCACCGGCATCTGTTGCAGCGCAATGCTCCAGCCGCTGATCACACTGTTCAGGCGAAACCATTGTGGTTGTGTGCTCTGGTCGAACACCGTGCCATCGGGTAACCGCCCCACGTATTTCACTTGAACCTGGTCGCTGGCTTTGGGTTTTTCACCTGTGCCAGAGGTGAGTTCGGTGAGCAGGATTCCATCCGCCAATTCACGCACGCCTTTTACCGCTTTTTCTTTGCTCAGGAATTGTTGTTCGGCCGCGAGTGCTTTTTCGCTTTGAGGCGCCTGTGCGTCGGCTTCGTTTTGTGCTTCGTGCTGGGCGAGAATCTGTTCGATGCGAGCGTTGTCCAGCGCCAAGGGTTTGCCTTGGTAGGCTTGTTTGAGGCCTTCGACCAGCGCCTGGATTTGCAGGTCGGGAACCTCCTGGCGCAGGCGTTCACCAAGGCTGGCGCCCAGGCTGTAGGCGAGGTCATGCTGATTCTGATCAGTGCTTTTTGTCGGCAATTGATCGCTTGCATTGGCCACCGAAACCGCCAAGCCCAGCACAAGAAAAAGGTAACGCGACATGGGCATTCTCCCGCCGAAAGTGCGACGGATTATGCCAGTGTGAAGGCGCAAAAAGTGCCGCGTATTTTCGTTATATCGATAAGAATTTTCACACGGTGCAACGCAAGGCAAACGATACTGTCAACATGCCCTAGCGGCGGTAAGAGCAGAGGGCTAGTATGAGCCGCACCCACGTCAGCCAGGAGGTAAACCATGTCGGCCAAACAGAAGCCTGTTAATACCCCGTTGCATTTACTCCAACAACTCTCGGGCAGCTTGCTCGAACATCTGGAAAGCGCTTGTTCCCAAGCTCTGGCCGATGCAGAAAAACTGCTCGCCAAGCTGGAAAAACAACGCGGTAAAGCGCAAGAAAAGCTGCACAAATCCCGCACCAAACTGCAAGACGCCGCCACTGCCGGCAAGGCCAAGGCACAAGCCAAAGCCAAAGACGCTGTCAAAGAACTTGAGGACCTGCTGGACGCCCTCAAGGATCGCCAAGCTGAAACCCGCGCCTACATTTCCCAACTGAAAAAAGATGCCCAGGAAAGCCTGAAACTGGCCCAGGGCGTTGGTCGTGTGAAGGAAGCTGTGGCTAAAGTGCTGGGTGCTCGTACCCCTGCAAAAGCGGTTGCAGCGAGCGCGTCGAAAAAGCCAGCGAGCAAGGCTGTTGCTGCCAAGGCACCTGCTAAAGCTGTGGCAAAACCTGCTGCCAAAACTGCTGCTGCGAAACCAGCCGCCAAGCCAGCTGCTAAAACCGCTGCTGCGAAACCAGCCGCCAAGCCAGCTGCTAAAACCGCTGCTGCGAAACCAGCCGCCAAGCCAGC